>JAGGXB010000057.1 GCA_021163245.1 Thermoproteales archaeon | reverse complement strand
GATTAGAGCAAGATATTTTGAAGAGATAACTCTAGGTTTTTAGACATTTATTGAAAGCACATAGGAATAATATGATTTTAAAAATCTGTTAGAAGATATTTAATTTTTTAATATTAAGTAAAATTTATAAAGATAGTTTTTATAAATATGTTATATACATTTAGCTATATGAGAAGATCAATTGCCTAGTAATATTGTAAACCCTAATTTAAAAAATTCTAGACTTGTATCTTTCTCATTAATATTTTCTAACTTCACTATTCGTCCTATACGCACGTTGGCAGGGCTTCTTCTTATAGACATTGGATTAACCTTTAATTGTACGGTTGGAATAATAGGACAAATACACACTTTTTCTTATGCTCTAGGTATGATAACTGCTTTGATTATGACTGCTTTAAGTACATGGTTTAAACATAAATTTTTATTACTTATAGGTTTGTTATTTTTAAGTATTTCTGCTTTAGGTTGTGGATTGGCACAGAATTTAGAACTCATGATTATTTTTTATTCTTTATCAGGTATAGGGATATCTATGACTATTCCAATGATAACGACAATTATAGGTGATCAGTATCCTCTTGATCAAAGGACTAAGGTTATTGGATGGGTTATTGCTAGTGGAGCGTTATCAATCGTAGTAGCAGCTCCTATCATCAGTATTATGTCGGATATGGGTGGATGAGACTTGCATTGTTAGGTTTCGTATTACCTATTTCTTTAGCAAGTTTTTTGTTATCAGTTAGAGCATTACCTTCAAAAACTCACAGTGTTCAATCCAAGATAAGTTTTAAACATTATTTTAGTGGAATTAAGGAAGTTTTCATAAATAAATCAGCTACAACATGCTTAGCCTGTAATGCTTTATCAGGAATTGCATGGCAGGCTATATGGCTTTATAGTGCATCATTTTTCAGAGAACACTTTACGATATCTACAGCTTATATGTCTATTATAATGCTGGGAGGTGCTACTTTCTATATTATAGGTGGGCTAATAAGTAATAAATTTGTGAAGAGGTTTGGAAGAAAAGCTACTGTAACTTTAGCAAGCTTACCAGCTGGTATATTTATAGTTCTTTATACTTTTATTCCTATTTTATGGTTATCAATTATCCTTGCTTTACTTGGGTGTATTTTCAGTGGAGTTATGTCAACAGCTATCAGTAGTTTAACTCTTGAACAAATACCTGGATTTAGAGGTATAATGATGTCAATTAATGCAGCTATATCAAATATAGGTCTAGCTATTGGAGCGGGAGTGGGAGGATTAATTATATTTTTCATAGGATATGAGTTTTTGGGTATGGGTCTTGGAACAATGAATATTGTAGTGGCTATTCTAACATATTTATTTGTAAATGATGTTTCAAAACATAATTTATTATGAAACGATATGAAGCTATATAGTGTTTAAATTTAGAAAATGAGAGGATGGTATCCCTAAATTTTCTAGAATTGGAAATATATATGGTTGGAAGAAACTTATATTTATGAAATATTATTTTATAGGAAACTTAGATTATTTGAAAAATCTTTTGTTTTTTGAGATTAAAGAGAAGTATGAAGAAGGATACCAAGTTAACATAGCAGAATATAAAGATAGGGTAACTAGAGCCAAAACATATGACGAATTGTTAAGAATATATAATGAGTTAAATAACTTAGAGCTACGTAGCGATTTTAAATTTGTTGAACCTACTGATTGGGAGAGAATAATAGAAGAACGAGAAAAATTCACGAAGATTAAAGTCGAAAAAATAGAAGATAAGATTCTAGGTGGTTGGTTAGGAAGATGTTCGGGTTGCATGTTAGGTAAACCTGTGGAAGGATGGAGTAGAGAAAAAATATACGAGAAGCTTAAATCTATTGGAGAGTATCCTCTCAAGAAACCATATTTTCCAATCGAGATTTTTGATGATAAAGAATCTGTTAAACCGCTTACTCGTGGAAACATAATACGTGCTGAGAGAGATGATGACTTAGATTATACTCTCCTTAATCTATTAGTATTCGAGAGAAGTGGTGATTCTTTTAGCTCTGAGGATATCGGAAATGCTTGGCTATCAAGGTTACCATATAGTCTTACTTATACAGCCGAAAGAGAGGCTTATCGGAATTTAGTTATTGGTTTGAAACCTCCTACTACGGCTTTTTTCCTTAACCCATTTCGAGAATGGATAGGTGCTACTATAAGAGCGGACTTATGGGGTTATGTTGCTCCTGGGGATCCTGAAAGGGCTATCGAATATGCATATAAAGATGCTATAGTATCTCATACTAAGAATGGAGTTTATGGAGAAATGTATGTTTCGGCTTTAATCTCTTTAGCTTTTGTTTATAATGATACCCTCATGTTGGTAAAGGAGGCTTTAAAAGCAGTACCTAAAAGAAGTAGATTAGCAGAATCTATAAGTTATGTTGTTAGCCTTTATGAGAAGGGTACTGAGTGGGAAAAGGCTATTACATCTATAATGGAGAAATATGGTGTATATCATTCCGTTCACGTTATAAATAATGAATGTATTGTTACTGCCGCGCTTCTTTGGGGAGAAAGAGATTTTACTAAAACCTTATATTATGCAGTGTTAGCAGGTTTAGATACAGATTGTAATGGGGCTACTTGTGGCTCTATTATAGGTACTATGCTTGGTATTAAAGAAATTCCTTGGAAATGGATACGTCCGTTAAATGATAGGTTAGCGACTGCACTTTCAGGAATAAATGAGCAAAAGATATCCTTGTTAGCTAAGAGAACCATATTATTAGCAAAAAGAAATTATAACTAAATTCGATAGAGAAATATTCTATTCTCTGCGATTTTTTATTGTTTCATTCTGCGTCGTGCATATAATGCTATTACTATAGCTATTGGTAAAGCTAAAAACGAGTGTAATTCCCTTTTTGTTAATAAGAGTAGAAGAATTAATATTATGCTTCCACGTATTGTACCATAGACTAGAGCAGCTTTAAGCCTTGTAAAGAATGGATTACTTCGTATTTTTGATGAAAGACTTATTGCCCAAAATGTAAGAGGTAATGCAAGTATAATAGTTATAGCTGGTTTATGGATTATATGCGGTAGAATAAAAGCTAATATTATCCATACGATACTCCAAGCAGTCCATTGTCTACTATAACTTTTTGGTGTTGTAATTTTTTTAGTCTTTGAACCCATAAAATTTGCAAGTAGTATAGTAACAATGATCAATATAATACAAATAATGTAATATTTTATTTCTAATGTATATTTTGTAGCGAATAAGTTAAAAAGAAGTACAGTTGTCGTAAGTGTTATATACAAAATTTTTCTATAACTAGTTTTTATCCATGGTTTTCCTGAATCTTTACTATAAATTGTTTCTGCAAGAGCTATAGGTGTTAAGATACTCCAGACGCTATGATAAAGAGTAATATAGATAGCCCAGTGCAGGTTAACACCATATATTCGACCAAATATAATATCGGGTTTTGGTTCAAAGAATGTTTTTATAGCTAAACCTTCTTCTATGATTCCATAAGCAAGCCCTAATAATAGAATTCCTAAATAACTCCATTTTCTTTCGATTGCTATACTCCTAATCAGTAATACTCCCGAGCCATAAAGTCCTAAAAGAACTAAGAAGTTTATCGGATTTAGTAAATTCCATATTGGAGTAGATGTTGATAATATTTCTGCTATTACTATCGATAGAGTTGCTAATATCAAGGACTTCTTGAGATACTGATTCAATAAATAATCCCTCTTTATTGATTATCAATCAATAAGGTTATAAAAAATAATTTTATTATGAGGATGTTAAGCTTTATTATATAGAATTATTCTTATAGTATCTAACAAATTTTAGGTTTTTCTAATGTTAATGACCATTTTTCTAATTAAAAACTCAGAATATTAAAATAGAGCAATTACAAATATTATGTATGGGTGAAATAAAAAATATAAGTGAGGGACTTAAGAAAAGTATAGTTACTTTAATTTTATGGATTATTCTTTATATTATAGTTACTGCTTTTGTTTCAACATTTATTCCCAGTTATTTGCCTGAAGCTAAAAAACCCATAGAGGCATATTCAGCATATATTAATATAGGGCTCTCTCTCATATTTGGATACATGATAATAAAGGCTTTTTCTGACATAGCATATTTATCTCTTAGAGTAAAGTACACACATTCTACTGCATCAGCAGTTAAGAATCTTTTTCAGATATTAGGAATTGGAGTGCTTATATCTGCTATAGCGGGCGCCTCAGCTGGTGGAGCAGCTGGAGTTGCTCTTGGAGGCTTTATAGGTATGATAATAGGTTATGCTTCACAACATGTTTTGGGACAAGCTATTGCTGGTCTATTCCTTTTGATAATAAGGCCAGTTAAAGTTGGAGATAATGTTACTATAGCTGGTGAAACGGGAATAGTAGAAGAAATAACTACACTTTTCACATATATTAAAAAGGAAGATAACGATATAGTTTTAATACCTAATAACATGTTGATTGGACAAAAAATTTACTTGTTAAAAAAAGAAGAACAGAAAAATCATAAATGACTAATTTTCCTCTACACTTATTGTCTAATTACTTAGCTTGCTTAACGATTACATAGTATAATTTCAACTTTTTAGTTATTTTCATGTGAAAATATCACAATATTTGTTTTTCCAGGAGGTTTAGTTGATGTTCTAAACGTTTTGTAATTTTTAACATTATTATTTAGTCATTTTTACATCTTATTGATATTGTTGGAGGACTCTTAACTCTTTATAAGAAGTAGAATAGCTATCATTACTTGTGGAACTAGGATGATGGGTAGAATCCTTATGATGGTTCTGAAAACATCGGATTCAATATTCTCGTTGCTGATAGTTGAAGTGCCCACAGCTATCTTAAAGGGTGAAGACATACTGCCTATACCTCCACCTGTATTCTGTAGAGCTAAAATTTGTAGCTCATCTATGTTCATAATCTCAGCATAGCTTTCTTGGATTTTAGAAAAGACAATATTACTTGTCGTATTACTGCCAGTGAAGTATGCTCCAATAGCTCCAATTATAGGTACTATATAGAAATAATATACTCCAAGAGTTGAAGCGATAACTTTTGCTAAGCTAACCATGAGTCCTGTTTGACTAGCGATTTCAGTAATAGCAGCAAATATGGTTATAGTTATAAATGGTCTCCATGCAGTTTTTATGGTATTAATAATAGGCTTCACACTTATATTCCTTGAAAATATCTGAATAATAATACCTGATAGAGTTATCAGTATTGAGATAAATTCAAGCTTATTGAATGTCAATATTAATGCTATCATTAGTACAATTGTCAGAAAAAGATATGGTTTTAATTCTTTAAGAACTCTCCAAGTGTCTTTTAAACTCAACGACTCTATCGCTGATATTATAAAGAAGATAATACCTGCTACAAGCCCTGTTATAGGTCCGAAAATTAATGCTATAGGATAAATTAATAAAGTCATTAGAGAATAGATCATAGCCTTTAATTGACTAATTCCTAATAACTTAGAAATTATGAATATTGCTACTACTAATGAAAACATCATAAAACTTCCTGTCAGGAATGAAATCGTAAATACATCATTATTGCTCAATGTGGCTAAGACTTCTGTCGGTACACCCATACTTGCAAAAGGAACGGCCCAAGCATGTCCAATCATTACACTACTCACTGCTACGACAGCTGGAACGTTCATTGAATAAAGAAGCGGTGAAACAACTGCAACGGGTATGCCAAAACCAGAGATGCTTTCTATAAAACCAGCAAAAAATGTTGCAAGGGTCAGCTGTATATCTTTCTTTTTACTTAAGAGTTTAACTACTTTCTTTTCATAACCCAAATATTTGTAAACGTTATAAAAGTACATTGATGAAAGAACAATTAATGATATAAGACTTCCCTTAAAGATTCCTTTTATTAAGAAAAATAATCCTTCATTTATCCTATTTAGTGTATAAATAGCCCATAAAAGATAAAACAGAGTAAGCATAGAAGCTATGGTTGATTTTCTCTTTAAAATACCCATAGTAATTATAGGTATTATGATAATTGCTAGTCCATGTAATGCCTCTATTTCCATTTCATCAAAATATAACGGAGATATTTTAATAAAATATTGGCTTTAAAATCTCTTTATGCGGGAAAAATGTTATAGATTTTTTATTCTCGATATACTGTTAGCAAGGTTTAAATGACTACTTTATTTTTTATCGAAGATTTATTTTTTATGAAATAATATCTAAAGATAATATATTATTTTTTGCCAAAAAAATCAGATAATTAATCAGAAATAAAAAGATATTATTTATAAGATATCAGCACTCAAGATCTCAATCATCCCTGAGAAGTCAGCTAAGCCTGGGTCATCATAAAAAATTATTTTAATATTGATATTTATCTTGTTCCTCTTACTCTATTTATCTTATATCTTCCCATTATTTCCCATATTTCTACTTCTATTCCTTCTGTGAGTCTAGATTTTAATTCTTCGTCTTCTGGATATGGTAACTCGAGCGTCGAATAATCTTCTAAGCTCATTATTTGAACTGTATCTGGAAGTAATGCTATAACTTGTCCAGAGAATTTGCGGACAACTGGAACTTCGACTCTTGAACTTGTTGGAACTATTAATGATCTTTTTACTCCGTCAAAGATTCCTATTCCTACTATTCTAGCCTTTGCTGAACCATGTTTTCCTGTTTTTGATTTTTCTACTTCAACTACTCTACATGGTTCTCCGTCGATTACTATAAAGGATCCGGATTTTATACTACCAGCATCTGCCGGTCTAGTCGACATTTTTATCCCTCTAAATAACTATCGATTATAAAATGGCCTCACATATATTAAAATGTTCTTTAAATATACATTGATTAAGGGATTAGTGATGAAGGAATTTAAAGTATGGATTAGATGTAAGAAAGAAGATAATCAATCCTTAAATGTGGCAATGAAAATTGCAGACATGTTAGAAAAGAAAGGATGTATTGTCTATTTTCACCCGTATATTGCTGAAAAGACAGGGGTGCAGAAAGAAAAAATATTATATGAGAAATATGTTAATCAAGAGAATATCGATATCGTTGTAGTAGTTGGTGGAGATGGGACTCTGCTTCATACGGTTCATGGGTTGATTGGTAGAGCACCAAAGATACTTGGTATTAATGTTGAGTCTGTGGGCTTTCTATACGATTATGATTATCATGAAATCGATCGTGTAGTTAAACTGCTTGAAGAAGAAAAGCTGTCTATTAGATATAGAAGTATGGGACAGATAAATTACAGATCTGACAATAGTTTTTCAAAAGAGTTTTTTCTTAATGAGATAGCTATTTTTAATGAAGATTTCTTTAGGATTCTCAAGTTTAAAGTGTTGTTGGATGATGAAGAATTATATGAAGGAAGAGCTGATGCTCTTATAGTGGCTACAACTACAGGATCATCTGCATATGCTTTATCTTCTGGAGGTCCTATAGTTGATGAGGAACTAGAATGTTTTGTTATTGTGCCAGTGTCACCTTTTTCAGTATTGTTAAAACCTGTAGTTGTATCTCCAAATAGAAGGATAAAGATTATTCCTGAAAATAATATTGTAGCTATTATCGATGGTTTAAAAAAGATTAATTTTTCTAAAGGAGACGTTTTAGAGGTTTCTAAGAGTGGTGTTCTAGTACCATTTTTAACCGGTTTTTCTAAAAAGACTTTTAGTAGGAGGCTTTTAAATCGATTATTAGATAAAGTATGGAGTTTTGATATAGATTAATTTTCTAATTATCTAATTTTTTGATAAGTGCTATATAGAATCCAGGTGTGTCGTGTTTATCTGGTTCAAATCGTTGTGTGTGTCTAAGATCACTTACTATGTCTATTCCTTTAGCTCCGATGAAGATTCTTTGAGGAAGTATCCTTGTTTTGAAGTTTTTAATCGTCCATAAAATATTTTCTTCGTTTTCATCTAGGGTAAGTGTACAGGTGGTGTATAACAGCAGGCCTCCATTTTTTAATATTTTTATGGCTTGTTTAACGAATTGTTTTTGGTATCTAACTAATGCGTTTATTTCATTTAACTTTCTATCATAATAGAGTTTGGGTCTTACTCCTAATGCCGAACAAGGAGGATCAAGTATTACTGCATCAGCATCATAAAATTCAGATATTTCAGAGACATGTCTTGAGTCCATAACATATGTTTTAACATTTTTAATTCCTAGTCTTTCACAGTTTTCTGTTATTCGATTTATTTTTCTTTCAGTTCTATCAATAGCCATTATATTTCCTCTATTTTTCATTAATTGTGCAGCCAACGTAGTTTTTCCGCCGGGTCCAGCACACATATCAACTATTTTCCAATCTTCGTATGGGTTTAAAATATGAATACTCAGTATAGATGGAAGTGATTGATCATGTATAAATCCTTTTTTATAAAGTTCAAGTTCCCGAATATGTGGAATGATATAAACAGATTTTAGAGTCTCTACGGCTAGGCCTCTTTTCTTTACCATCATTTCAGTTCCGTCCATTCTGGCAATTCCTTCTGCGACTAAATGTCCTTGTGGACTATAGATAGATACCGTATCACCTTCTCTGACATTTGTTGCTTTTAATACTCCTGGACCATACAGATTTGCACCCATATATACAGACTCAGCCGCAGCCTTATCGGCGATGACATATTTTTTATGTTTCGTTAATTTGCAAGGACCTTTGACTTCTATAAAAACAGTATCATTTAGATAAGGTACTGGATATGCTTTTATTCCTTTTTCTAGAAAAAAGGAAATGACTTCTTCTTGGGTTGTTTTTAAGGTATTTACTCTAATATAATATTTTTTACTAGGTTTTCTTAACGCCTTCAATATTTTTATTACTCTAAATAGACTGTATATCTTTCTAAGTTGCTTTATTGATGTTTCTGTGTAACCGTAATTTTTTGCTAGTATACCATCCAACATATTTGAATTTCTTATACAGTAATGAAAAGCCTAAAGAATAACTTTATGGCGGGCCCGCCGGGATTCGAACCCGGGACCTGCGACTTAGAAGG
>JAGGXB010000103.1 GCA_021163245.1 Thermoproteales archaeon | reverse complement strand
CTGCACCATAACGGCAAGCTGATGACATAGCTGAGTCTTACCAGCACCAAACTCACCTATAAACTCAGTAATAGCCTGAGTCTCAACACCACCCTCAAGCAAATCATCCAAACCACGAACACCAGTAGAAATCCTCAAAACACCCCTTCTTTTCTCCATGAATTCTTTTGCGGTAATAAAGTTTTCTGAACCTCCTAGAAGTTTTTCTCTTATATATTTGTTAATAAGTATAGCTTTATCAACACTGATATTTGCTTCACGTGCGACAACATGAGGAGGCAGGGTAGCTAATAATTCAACGCTATAGCCAGCATTTTCCAGTTTTTTAAGGGTAATTCTTCCAACACCTTCTATTTGAAGGTCTTTAATCTCATGTATCTCTTCAGTATTCATGAAAACCATTGATAATAACGTGTTTCGTAATAATAAATGTTCAATGTGCTGACTAAATAGAAGCAAAAAGTTAAACATATTGAACAAAATGTTAAATAAGTTAAATGAGCTAAATATGAGTCTAAGAAATATTGTAAAAATCGGAGGAAGTTACTATATAGCTCTCCCTAAGAAATGGGTAAAAGAGTACAATATTGATAAAGTAAAGTTGCTAAATATACAGTTTCGAGACGATGGAATACTTGAGATAATACCACTAAATTTTGGTTATCACGAGCAAAGGTTAATAAAACTTATTGCGGGACCATTACTTAAGAGAAAACTTGTTGCTGCATATCTTAAGGGATATGAGGTTATAGAGGTAGATATAAAGGAGCAAGATTATAAAGAGATACTTGCCCTTATCGAAGATCTTCAAAAAATATTAATCGGTCTTGAGATAGTTGAGGAATCAGAAAAGAAAATTGTCGTACAGTGTTTTACCACAAACGAGTATCAGCTTGAGTCACTTCTCTATAGAATGGACTCTATTTCGAGAAAAATGTATATTGATGCGGTGACTGCTTATGAAAAAGGCGATGTTAATCTAGCTGAAAGTGTGAAAAGGCGCGATAATAGCTTGGACAGAATATATTTCCTAACTGTGAGAACGATTAGAACAAGGATAATGAATCCTTTGACTTCCAAGAATGAGAGATTGTTGCTATTAGATTATAGGCTATTAGCTCGGGATCTAGAAGAGATAGGTGATACAGGCGAGGAGATAGCTTACCTGGTAGGTAAAGAAAAAACTGTATGTGAATTAGGAGGTATTATCAATGAAATAGCTAAGTATCAACATGAAATAGTTAAGAACATTTTATTAAACAAAGGTAACAGATGTGGAAATGAATGTTTTGAAAAGTTTCAATATTTAAGAGATACTGTTACAGGGCTAAGATTAGCTAAAGATAATTGTTATGAAGTTTTACATAAAATAAATAATATTCTGCAAAAGATTAAAGATATCCAGGATCTAGCATAACTTAGAACTAGAAAGAATTAAAAATTTTAGATTAGCGATCTTTCTCAATTACCTCGTATCCAAGTAGCTTTCCTAAATTCCTAAATTCTCTCCTATAGTCTCCGAAGAATACAACTCTATGTATACCAAATATTCTCCAATTCACCTTCTCAAATACTTTCTCAGTATTGGTATCGATAGCAACCTTAGTTCTACATAATATATCATCAAAATATGGATAAAGCATGTTTCCATCTACAGTTTTACCAGTAAACAATGATATTTTTTTATCATGGACACTAAATTTTACAATAGTGACAGGTACATCTATAGGTAGATTGACTTGAATAGCAGCACCTCCCTCATTTTCTTCCCATAGAGGGAGGTTTCGAATATAATAAGGAGCCTTTCTTTCATCTCCATAGGGGTTAATAGGGCATTCACAATGCCCTATATATACCTTGTTATTATCCGGATCGATTATAAAATCGCCACTGAAACCTGGACTACCAGTAATCCAAAGACCAAACTGTTGCGTTATCAAAGAATCTATAAGAGTTTCAGAAGTAGCCACAATACCCTCAGTTAAAAAATGTGAAGACGGCATCCCCTGTGAAGGAATAGGACCATCCTTATAATACTGAAAAACCGTGTATCCTTCGGTAGTTATGGAGTCAGCCTTATAAACCTGCATCATTTCCTTCATCGCTAGATAGAGTTTGGCTGATTTCTTTATCTCTATTTCATTCGTACCCTTGATACCAGCAGCCTCAGAAATCCATTTCCGAGCTATTTCTTCTGCCTTTGCATCATCAGCAGTTTTCATTCTTTCTACCATCTCGCTTTGAGGTCTAACAATTAAACTGACACCAAGCTCGGAAAGATTACTTATATATCTTCTTTGATATTCCTCCCATCCCTCATCCTTGTATTGCTCGTACGTTGGTTCATATTCACCAAGTATTGGTTTATCAGTTACAACAAGTACTCTTAATCCTTTCATCTTAGAAATAACCTGTATTAACCTTATGTCATCCGCTACTTTTTCAAAACGTGAATTAAATACTCTTTCAGAACGATCAGGAATTATGGGAATACAGTGGGATAAAACCTTTTTATTTCTATAAAAATAGAAAGAATGCTGCCACCTACCCCAAAGGGGATGAACTGCTATTATTGGTACATCCAGAGAAACTAGTTCTTCGGGAGGAGAACCAAAATAAAGGATACCATCGATATCCTTCTTCATGCTTACGATATTTCCTATCGCGTATACACTATTTTCAGGAACAGTACTTCCTAAAAATTCTATGCCAGGACACTTCTCTTTAATCTTCTGCAGTATTTCTTCGTTGGAAAGAATTTTTTGCTCTGGATGATATTTTTTATAGATTAAATTTTCTCCCTGTAGTCCGCTAGAAGTAAAAACAGTATATATTCTAGTTTTTTGCATCATATGACTCATCTCTTTAACAATAGTTTAGTATAACATAGTATATAAAAATATTAAATATAATATATTAAATTATGTATATATTCAAATATCGATTTTACATATTTTATTTCCGAATGTTTTTCGAAATAACTAAGAAATAATAAAGAGAGATTCAACTATATATTGCTGAAAAATATGGGTTTGCAGGAGAAAGTTATTTCTGCTTATAATAAAGTTTCGAAAAGTACAGTAAGCATTACAACTTTAAAAGTAATTGACTTTTTCTTTATCTCACAACCTATAGAAGGAATTGGGTCAGGAGTAGTAGTGGATAGAAATGGATTGATAGTAACAAATGCTCATGTAGTAATGGGATTTGAGCGGATAAACGTAACTTTCCCTGATGGGCAAGTTCTTCCAGCAACCATAAAGAGTATGGATTATACATCTGACATAGCTCTGCTTCAGGTAGATAAAGTTCTTGAACCGGGTATTTTAGGAGATTCAGATAAGCTACATATAGGACAGTTCATAATAACTGTAGGAAATCCATTTGGTCAATTACTGGGCGGTCCTACACTAACCTTTGGGATCATAAGTGGTCTTAATAGAACTATTAGAGCCGGTAACAGGATGTTTGAAAACCTTATACAGATAGATGCAGCAGTTAATCCTGGAAATAGTGGTGGTCCAGTCGCTGATCTGGACGGCAACATAGTGGGTATAACGACGGCCATGATACCTTTTGCACAAGGTATTGGATTCGCAATTCCTATAAATGAGGTAAAATATGCGACGGATCAGTTGATAAGATATGGAAGGGTTATCCGTCCGTGGATTGGAATATATACAGCAGACCTGACACCCTCCTTTAGATCTCACTTAGGCACTCCGGCTAAAATGGGAGTTGTAGTTATGGGTGTTATAAGAGGATCACCTGCTGAGAGAGCTGGACTTCAAAAAGGAGATGTTATAGTAAGTGTAGACGATGTAT
>JAGGXB010000129.1 GCA_021163245.1 Thermoproteales archaeon | reverse complement strand
TAGATGATGCTCTCAAAACAGCTGTCAACTATGGGATAACAGTATATGACTCAGCCTACCTAGTACTCGCAGAAAAACTAGGATACAAGCTAATAACCTTCGATAAAGAACTAGAGAAAAAACTTAATAATACAGACTATGAGGAAATCATATATATTCCAGAAAAATAATAATTAAACCTACCTAATTAGGCCGTAACATATTATATAATAACCAAACAAATTAGCAAAGCTATGCCATTTATGCACTTTTATCTATCAACCATTTCCAAAGGGGTGTAACTTTTATTTTTCTATTGTTAACACTTATAGTGTCTTCCTGATTCCACGTCAATATTCTAAGGTTTCTAAAATTCAGTTTCTTTGAAGCCTCTATCAGTGATCTTATTTCCCTATCCCTATTCTCATACGTTAACTCATAACATACTTGGATCAGCTCTCTATCAATGACGACGAAATCTACCTCTCTCCCAAGACTATTCTTCCAGTAAAATAAGTTTTCATTCTCCACATAGTTTCTCCTCTTAAGTTCCATAAATACCAAGTTTTCCATCATTTTACCTAGGGCTTCTTCACCCATATATAAGCCGTTGTCAACAAAAAATATTTTAGGAATACTCATTTCAACATCCTTGTATGATGGAGAATACTTTTTCAATGGGAAAATGATTAGACTATCATTTAGATACTCCATATAATTATACAGGGTATTTTTGCTAATTTTTAATCCAAGTGATTTAAGATATCTATAGAATTTATGAATAGAGAATTCTCTAGACTCTCTTAAAGCCCTTATCAAAAGTTTTAAAGCCTTTATATTTCTTATCCTCCATCTATCTATGATATCTCTTGCAATAGTTACATCCCATATCTCTCTAAGTATCTTCATTCTCCTCTCTCTTTCAATAACTGCTTCAGGATAACCTCCATAAACCATATACTCGTTTAAAAGATTTAAGAGCATATTCTTCTTATAGCTAGACATGTATTTCTCTATCCTAAAGTCCCTGGCTCTAAGAAACTCTTTGAAAGAGAAAGGATACACTATATATGTTAGAGTTCTTCCTCTAAGCTGTGTAGCAATTTCTCTAGACAATAGTTTTGAGGAAGACCCCGATAAAAATACCTGAATATTCCACCTATCCATAATATTTCTCACAACTTTTTCCCATCCCTCCACATTCTGAATCTCATCCAGAAAAAACCATACCTTCAACCTACTATTCTCCGGATACATCTCATAGTAAACCTCTATGATTTTCTCTAAATCACTATGATTTATTCCCTCAAGCCTGTAGTCCTCAAAATTTATGTAAAGTATCCTATCTCTCACAACCCTCTTACTCAACAAGTTTTTCATCAACTGAAACATTGTATAGGTTTTTCCAGCTCTTCTTGGACCAATTATCGAAATAGCACGTTTAATCTTTAGATCTAAGGGAATATCTATATCTCTCTTGATCAGGTCAGGTAAATCCATCTCCTGATAATCCTTTATAACCTCGACAATAGTTTCTCTATCAATCACAATACTATATATAGGGAAATAAATTATAAAAATTTCCCTATACAAAAAACCAAAAGATATATCAAACATAAAAATGGATGAAACTACTCTCTCCTATTCCTGAAAGGAAAACCATTATCCATAACATCTGAGTCAAAAAACAGGCTCATTTTACCACAACTCTATTCATGTCTCGTTGATTCTTATATAATTCTTAACTATATGGATATGCTCTAATGTTCTCTTCTACCTTAGCTAAGAAAAACCTAGAGTCTCTCTATGGATTGTCTCGGTTAGTTATGCTGTTAGATAGAGGAATATAATAAAACGTTAAGTAGAAGCAATATATAATGTTATATATAAAATATTGGTGGTTGAAATGGATAAGGTTATCATGATCGCTGACGATATCTATGAAAGACTTAGGAGGATGAAGAGACCGGGTGAATCCTTTTCTGACGTAATAGCTTGTCTGCTCAGTGATAAGCCTAGGCTTTCCGATATAGCTGGTAGCAAAACGATCAGTAAGAAAGAATGGAATAAGGTTAAGAGAAAATTTGAGAGATAAGAAGAGTTGAACGAAATCTATAAAAAATAACTGTATAAACTCTCCCAACAATATAGTTAAGGAATTATTAGAAAATATACCTGAAGGATATTAGATAAAATGAAAAAGAGATTATTATATTAGAAGCGTTAATACATTGACAATCTAGATAAGACTAAGTGGGAAATATTTAATAATTTAAAGTGGGATAAATATAGTGGGCAAAATGGAGGATATACTCGTGGTTGTTGATAGTAAAGGTAGGATAACGATTCCCTCAAAGATAAGAAAGATTCTTAATATTGAAAAAGGGACAAAACTAAAGGTAAATGTACAGAATGGAAGAATCATGTTAACGCGTACACTACCAAGGATAAAGAAGGTAAAGGCTAATAGGAAATGGGGTAGAGAGGCTTTCCTAGATGCTGGAGAAGCAACATTTGGAGAATATTGAGAAAAAGGTATGGGACGTAAACATATTGGCAATATATCTAGTCAGAGACCATCCAGGAAACAAGTATGTGACACCGATAATAGAAAGCGGATTAAAGGGAGAATATATCCCAGTACTTATAGATATTCTTCCCATAAGAGCCTACTGGATCATGGAGAAGAAATGGAAAATAGAAAAAGGGGAGGCAGAAGCATCTATAAGAGACTTCCTAGAAAAATATGATAATCTAATGATAACCAAGCTAACCAAAGAAACAATACTAAACGCTTTCAAACTATCAAAAGAGTTAAGACACGACATATACGATACAGTATATGTATCAGTAGCCAAATCCACAAACGCCACAACAATAATAACGACTGACACAGACTTCAAAAAACTATGCAAGAAAACAAACCTAAAATACCTGAATCCTATACCGCCAAAAATACTAAAAAAATTTAAAAACTATAAATAACCCTTTTACAAACATATCCAAGCTAGCTCCCAGCATCTTACATCTTTAGACAATGAGAGGATCATTGTCAAAAATCTTCAACAAGAGTAACAAACTTATTTACTATTTCCCCTTTAAAATTTTCACATAAGCTAGATATATTAAATCCAATATTTCAAGCTTCATTTTAACTGAAAGATCTATAGCCAATGATATTGCTTTATATATTTTACCTAATTAGAGGAATACACTACTTATATTGGAGTGATAAAAGGGTCTTAAAGAGTAAGATTGCCTATGCTGAGAATGATTTAAGAGCTTTTAAGATCATTCCATTAACATACAATATAATGCTTAAACCCGCGAAAATAGAGATAGGCTTAATGAAAAAGGGATAAAACGATTGATTTACCAGACATACTTATAGCCTTAACCGCAGTTACAAACAACCTGATACTCATAACAAGAAACATAAAACATTTCAAAGAATAGATACCCTAAAAATAAAATCTTATTAATGATATACAAGCTTTCTTCTAGTCTAAATTTATAATTAAAGATGTTTAACAATACATAGATAACTTATATATCGAGTAAAACTTTTGATGGTTATGGTGGAGAAGATTTGTGGGGGTTGTGAATATTAGGGAATAGTAATAAATATATTATGGTTTGACTTGGTTTGTATATAGGTGGATATGGTTTGACTTTGAGATTGAGAGTTGGTAAGAAAGGTTATATCATTTTACCTAAGGCTATAAGGGATGCTGTTGGCATTGATGAAGGAGATGAAGTAATAGTTGAGGTTAAAGATGGTATTTTGCTTAAACCCGTTAGAAAGTTTGATGAAGAAAAGCTTAGGAAAGCGTTTAAAGAGCATAGGGAAAAACTTGAAAAAATACCAGGTTTAATAGAGCCTAAGCTTGGAGAGTTAGTGGAAGAATACTTGGAAGAGGAGTTTGAGGAATGAAGGTCTTTATTGATGCTAACTTACTGATTTACCTGAATACCTTGAAGACTCCTGAGAAAAGAGTTGTATATGAAGATTTTTACTTAAAGCTTCTGTCGAAGTATAAGGCCTATACAGATGTCTTAGTGTTGGATGAGACTATCTATGTCTCTTGGAGAAAATATAGGGTTCCATATGAAACAAGTATAGGCTTTATTGAGTCTATAGTCTTGCCGTTTGTTGAAATCTTGTCTTTGGGCGAGAATGAATACAAGAAAGCTACTGAAGTACTGAAGGAGCATCGGGTAAAGCCATCAGATGCCTTACACATAGCAACAATGATTCTGAACGGTATTCAGAAGGTGGCTTCCGAGGATAATGAATATGATGATGTCAATGAGATAACTAGGATATGGATTGATAGGATATAAGAAAATATTGTTTTATTGTTAATCTCTAATCCTATTTTCTTCTTTTATTTTTAAATATATTTTCGGAAATTTTTTGTTTATTAAGTGTAGGATTTATCGAGTTTTTATCTAAAGTAAAAATTTTTATTTAATTAAATAAGTCCATAAATTAAGGG
>JAGGXB010000035.1 GCA_021163245.1 Thermoproteales archaeon | reverse complement strand
GATATATATATGAAGATTATAATATAAATTAGATTATGGATAAAAATTTTAGAATATTTAATATATATGTTAAAATATTCATGAGGTGTAGGCGGTAAGTATGTCTATGATTATTGGTTTATCTATAATTGGCGTTTTTATTATAATGGCACTGTTTTTAGGAGACTTGTTCCTTTTTCTCGGATTTCTTTCGGCTTGGATAGGTCTGTTTGTATGGTATAGGTATGGAAAAGATGATGCAAGGAAGAGGATGGCACATGGCATTAGGTTAGCTGCGTATGTTATAGCTGGTATTTTATTTACTTACGGTGTTTTTGATAGCACCCTTAGACTACATCATTCGCTTACATCGGCATCATTGATTAGTCTTCTCTCACTGGTTATCGTATGGATTCCGACATGGATATATCTTTTCTCAAAATTTAAGAAGAGCTAATCAGATAAAGTAAGTAATATTTATTGATTGCTTTTTAGGTAGAGCTTCTATACTTGGTTTGCGGGTTTGAGCTAATGTTCTATCATAGTAGGTCATTTAATGTTATGCTAATATGAACTTCGAATCTTATATTTTGGTAGTTATTGTTTTTGGGGCTCAAGAACTCTTGCTAGCAATAACTATAGTCAAGAAAAATGAGTAGTGGTTGTATGTAAGGTTTATATTTGTTTAACTAATGGTTATACTTGGTGAAACTCATGGTTAGAATAAGGATTAAGGTTGGTCCTAAGGGTCAAATAGTTATACCTAAGGTTTTTAGGGAAAATTATCGGATTAAGGAAGGAGGTTACGTGATACTTGAACCAGCTGATGATAAATTGATAGTTAGAGGAGTAGAAGATCCTAAGGAGGTCTTAGAGTGGATAAGGAGTAGGAGAAAAAGGATTAAAAGTAGAGAGGCTAGGCTGGGAGATTTAATCAATGTTGACTTAGAAGAGGAGTTTGAAGAATGAAAGTATTCGTTGACTCTAGCCTACTAGTATATCTTAATGTAAAGATGCCTTATAGTGAAGCTAAGCTTGTAGAAGAATTTTGGTTGGAGCTTATGTTGAAACACTCATTGTACACAAATATCTTGGTTTTAGACGAGTTAATATATGTATCTAAAAAGAAATATGGGGTAAGGTTTGAAGAGACCATAGAGTTTATCGATAAAGCTGTATTACCGTATGTTGACGTAATATCGATAGGTTTAAGTGAATATATAGGTGCTAAAAAGTTGATGAAGGAGTATGGACTTAATCCATCAGATTCAATACATTTGGCGACAATAGAAAGCTATGGGTTGCAGGCAATAGCTACAGAGGACGAGGATTTCGATAGAGTTGGAATAAAGAGGATATGGGTTAAGGAATAAGCTTTTTGATCCTATTTATGTTTCTTTATTTTTGTATCGCCTAGGACTAGATCATTTTTATTAGAAGTTTATCATAGAATCAAGTTAATAGCATGATTTTCTCTCAGTTTAACGCTATATGAATATTATTTCTTTTGTATAGTCTTGGAGTCTTTGCCAGTCTTT
This sequence comes from Thermoproteales archaeon, assembly GCA_021163245.1. Taxonomy (GTDB): domain Archaea; phylum Thermoproteota; class Thermoprotei; order Thermofilales; family Thermofilaceae; genus JAGGXB01. Next base: position 4,233 of record JAGGXB010000035.1, on the reverse strand, counting down.
GTCTTGGGTTATGGTTTTGAGTTTCTTTTTCTTTGTCGTTATGGCATTGGTTGCGTCTCCTGGGTCTATGTTTCTTTGGGTTATGAGTATAGTGATTTCTTTTAGATCGTCCTTGTCTATATCCTGGTCTATTATATTTATTCCTAGTTCTTCTAGGAGTTTTGGAAATAGTTTTATGAGTCCTTCATAGCCTTTGGCACGTTTCTCGTTTCCTTCTCTGAGCCATATGTTTCTGGATTCTATTGCCCAGTTAAGGTATTCGAGTAATATTGTGGGTGTTATATATAACGGCTCATTTATTGATAGGAGCATTTTCAGCTTTTTTGAGGTGAGGATATTGGTATCTACAAGTATTCCTCTAGCTTCTTCCATGTTCTCTTCCTCGCAAACTTCTCAATCTCCTTCGGCGTCGGTTCTCCCAGCCTTGAAAGTAGATTCAGGTATTCTTCAATCGTACTTTTCCCCTGTAGTTTTTTTAGAGTATCGTTGAGTATGCTTCTGGAGATAGCCACTATTAATATGTCGTTTCTCCTGAATATGTAGACTGTTTTATCTTTGAGATTTGATGATAGATAAATTCGGCCTTTTGAGTCAACCTTTCGTGTTTCTATAGACCCTTTTACCATATCCCACTACCATTATAAAAATATCCCACCATTAATAAAAATATATCCCACTTAGAAAAAATGACTAGTAGTTTGGATGAATAGGAGACTGTATTTTCTTAGGACTTATGAGACAAAAGAATGGCTATTGGTTCAAAAATAGGATTATTTAATTGAATATTACTTGTAGAAGGCTTAATGTTCTATATGTGATATAGCATTTTTTGGTGTAGGTGGTATATTTTTATTAATTTTTTGGAGAGGATTATGATGTTAAAGGAGGTGGGTTATAGTTATAATTTGGTGTGTCTTATTGTATTTCTGGGTTAGGTGGCTTTAGTTATGTTGCCTGAAGCAATAAGGAAGGATTTTCCTATACTTGAAAGGAGGATTAATGGTAATAGATTGATATTTTTTGATAGTGCTGCTTCTTCTCTTAAGCCTATTCAAGTTATTGAGAAGATGTCTGATTTCTATCTCTATCATTATTCGAATATTCATAGAGGTATATACGAGCTGAGCGAGGAGGCGACGGATCTTTATGAAAAGTCGCGTGAGAGGATTGCCAATTTTATAAATGGGTCTTCTAGAGAGATCATATTCGTTAGGAATACTACTGAGGCTATAAATTTTGTTTCTTTTTATCTTCAGGGAAAAGAAAGTGGTAGGAAGAATATTGTTATTTCTGGGATGGAGCATCATAGCAATATTGTTCCCTGGATTCTTCTCAGGAAAAGGACTGGTAAATATACTATGAGGATTATACCTGTTACAGATGAAGGACTGTTGGATCTTTCATCTTTAGATAAGGTGATAGGCGATGATACGGTTTTAGTGTCAGTTACACATGTGAGCAATGTTCTAGGGACCATAAATCCAGTCAAATACATATGTAAGGTAGCACACGAACATAATGCTCTATGCATGGTTGATGGAGCCCAGAGTACGCCTCATTTACCCATTGATGTGAAGGATATAGGTGCTGATTTCTTTGCTTTTTCGTCGCATAAGATGCTTGGGCCGACTGGTCTTGGAGTATTATATGTAAAGGAGAAGATACTGGAGGAGATGGAACCTGTCTATGGTGGAGGCGGAATGATAAGCGAGGTTCACTGCAGTAATGATGGGTGTGTAGCAGAGTGGGCTGAGCTACCGGATAGGTTTGAGGCAGGTACACCGCATATTGCTGGAGTTATAGGGTTAGCGGCAGCGATAGAGTATCTTGAGAGAATAGGGTTAGGGAATATAGAGATTCATGAAAGAAAGCTCACTGAGAAGATGCTTGAGAAGCTACAGGAGTTGGAAGGAGTGAGGATAGCTGGGCCTTTAGACATTGAGAAGAAGAGTGGTATCGTAAGCTTTGAGGTCAACAAATATACTCCACATGAACTGTCTTCACTCTTAAGTATGAATGGAGTTGCTGTGAGAAGCGGATTTCACTGCGCCCAACCTCTCCATGAAAGACTAAAATTTACTAGAGGTACTACAAGAGCGAGCTTTTACCTTTATAATACATTAGAAGAAATAGACGATTTCATAGGGATCCTAAAGAAAATTTTATAATTTGTCAGATCGGTAGCCATCATCATTAATCAGATGTTCCAGCCTTCATCATACAAATCTGTTTGATAATCATATTTTTTATCTGACATTTTGCATATTTTATCTGACAAATTTTCATTTTATACATATTTATATAGATATTTATTTATTAAATAAAATTTTTTCTTTGAGCTTTAGATTGTTTTTATACATTATTTTTTGTGTATCTTATAGGGACTAGTGGTTGGAGCTACAAGGAATGGTACAGGGTATTCTACCCGTTACATGTAGACAACAGAGAAATGCTCTCCTATTATTCACGGCACTATGATACCGTCGAGGTAAACAGTAGCTTTTACAGGCCTCCGACAAAGAAGATGGTAGAGTATTGGTACGAGAAGACTCCTGAAAACTTTGTATATTCTGTAAAAATGTATAAAATATAAAAATATTTTAATTTATTTAATGTTTTATTGCTTTTTTAAGTATGATTAGTGTTGGGAATAGTATTGCTATTATTATTAATCCTGCTAGAGGCAGGTATGATTCTGATTTTCTTTGTGATGTTTGTAGTAAGGCTTCTTGATTAGGTGTATCGATAGATGTTAGCTTTAGAGCTATAGGAGCTTTCATGCTTACAAGTATGATCGCAGTATCATTTAGTTGGATGTAGCTTGAGATGGGTGGTGGGAAGAATCCATGAGTTTTCCCAAAGATGGATATGTCTTCCTCGATTGATAATAGGATTCCAGTGTTTCTCCAGTAGACAGTCTTATAGACTTCTGTAGGAAATGGAGCAAGCCTCATATCCCTATACGTTAACTCCAAGAATTTTCTAGATATTCCGTTTGTCTCACGTTCAACTATATTTATAGTCCATGGTTTATGATTCTTTGCTTTTTCATATACTTGGAGTAGCTTATTGCATGATAACACATATTTATTGTCTTTTTTTGTTATGCTGCATCCGAAGCTCGATAAAATTTTCCTATACTTGGGCAAAGGAGCATTAGTAGAATTCATTCCTATCATATTGAATGGGAGACTGCTTCCTGTAACGATATCCTCTTTGTCTATAGTTATTGTTTTTCCATTTAGGGCGAGTGTGTAATCTGCATTATTTATTTTACTCATGTTTAAGAATATTAGCGTAGATGTGAAACCTACTCCATTCTCATAGAAATATGGGATTGCATAGTTTATGAAACCTAGTATAAGACTATTATCTGAAATTCTATCTTCCGGATTGAGCCAGACCATCCATTCGCCTAGGCCAGTTTTAGTTTCTAGGTCTACAGCCTCATTGTTGTCTTCTCGAACGCTTAGAGTTCTTGTAAGAGAATATTTTTTGTAGACCCATGCAACACTTTCTTCCCAAGACTTATACGGTTCACCGAATAAATTCTTTATTATTGGATATTGAATATAGAATTTTCTTAGTGTGATAAGGGTGAAATTTATGAAAGTTAATGTATAGTTTACAACTACATAGTTGTTCTTTTCCTCTAGGATCTGAAGTTCGAGAAATATGTTGTCCGCACTTGCACAAATCCAGAAAACCCCACCTTGTCCACTTCTAATGATTTCAGAGCCCTTTATTGTATAGCCTTCTACATGCTTAGGAGCGAAGTCTATCTCAAACACTATTTTTCCAGGCCTTAAACCTATGCTATCAAACATCTGAGAGTATATATTGGCTGAAAAAACTTCTGGAGGAGCCATTTGCCCAGATTTAAGTACAACCATATATCTTAGCTTAGTACCGACTGGAATATTATTAGGACCAGCGTTAATAGCTGGAAAAATAGCAGTAGCTACCATAGCTACCAGTATACTTATTTTTAAAAGTATTGTAATACTACGCATGTTATCACCTCTAATGTCCACAATATCCTACTAAAGTTGTCCATATGGTCCAGTGGCCGAATCAGAATCGCAACAGGATATCGCAAATACTGTAACTATTATAGAAGGGATAATAACTAAAATAGCTATAATATTTTTGGTAATAATTTTATTCATACCAAGTTTTATATTTATTAATTTTTTATATAAAGATTATTATTAGTAATATAAGTATTAATTC
>JAGGXB010000141.1 GCA_021163245.1 Thermoproteales archaeon | reverse complement strand
GTAAAATCTTTGTCCACTATAGGTCGATAATACTATATTGTCCCTAAACTTTCTCAGAAACATAACCTCTGGACTAAGCTCAGAACCATAAGTAGCAGTAGCAACAATACATTTCTTCTCCTTTATAATTAATGTTAAGGTTGCCGTCTTTGTCGTGTCATCTACCTTTGCTTGAATCAACAGTGTAAATGTGCCTTTGGCCGATCCTGCATTTATAGTTAGTGTCGAGGCTCCGGGTGGAGTAAGCGTAGAGGGATTAAAGCTTGCAGAAGCTCCGGATGGTATACCTGAAACAATCAATGTTACCTGTTTTTTCTCACCTCCAAGATACTGTACTTGTACCTGAACACTACCACTCTCGCCTTGATTAATTTCTAGCGTTGTAGGGGTAACGGTTACGCTATATTCCATTGCTGTCTCAGTTATCTCAATAGATATAACCACACTTTTCTCTATATTGCTGTCAGCTGAAACACCTTTAATCACTACGGTATATTTTCCAGTCGTTGATCCTGCATTGATCGTTAGGGTAACTGTGTCACCTGGAGAAGCTGGATTTTTATCAAATGAATATGAAACATCACTTGGTAACCCTTGAACGCTTAATTGTATATTTTCAGCATTTCCCGTAAGCAATTGTATATTTACACTTACTGTCCCTGATTCACCTTTCTTTAACGTTAAGGAGTTGGGAGATATTTTTAGTTTATAGTTGAAAGGAACTTTTACAACGGTGACTTTAAGTATTTTCTGGACCTCAACTGCTCCGCTTTTACCCTTAAATATCACATTGTATGTACCTGGCTGAACATTATCTGCAACACTCACCCGCACATTAGTCTTTGATCCAGCATTAACATTTGTCTTAAATATCTGTATAGTAAATCCAGTAGGCTTATTAACAACACTTAACTTTACGCTACCTGAAAACCCCTCTTTCCCCACCACATTTAGCTCAATTTCTTTACTACTACCCTTAGAAACAGTTATAGATGAAGGATTAAAAACTAGATCAAAAGAGCTTGTTACAGTAACAGTTAGTGTTTTTTGTACCTCAATTGCTCCATATGTACCTTTAAAGACTATATTATATGTACCTGGATGCACACTAGTCGAAGCACCAATCTTTACATTAGTTGAAGAACCAGCATTTACGGTACTGTCAGCTATCTGTACAGTAAAGCCTGCAGGCTTAGCCACAGTTATCGTAACTGTTCCAGTAAATCCCTCCTTTCCAACAATACTTAAGACAATATTCTTTTTATTACCTCCAGCCGCTAAGGTCAGAGACGAAGGATTTAGAACAATGTCAAAGGTTCCAGCTTTTTGTACTACAACTCTCAATGTAATAGTATTAGATTGGACAGTAGATCCGGTTGTAGATGATTTACCCTTAACATATACTTTAAAGTAGTATACTCCAACTGCCACATTAGGATCAGAATATATATTTAATTTAAACACCCATTTTTCAGATGTTTTAGAAAGTGTGGTATAAGTAACAGTGAATCCTGTAGGGATACTCCCTTGTGGATATACTCCTAAAGTATTTTTGTCAACAATTTGATAGTCAGCGGTTAATGTAAAATATGTACTTCCTCCTTGATTGATAGTCCGAGTATACGTGTTAGAGGTTAGCTTTATCTTAGGTTTCTTGTAAGTTATTATCACTTTTGGTCTCTTTGAAGCATCACTAGTCTCTCTATCATAAAAATGTACAGTTCCTTTAAGCTGAGAATGACGTATTATTAAGCCATAATTTGTTTTACCTTGATGAACCCATGCCTCAACAAGAGGAGTAATATCTATCTCTATCTTTTTTCCAACTGGATCGTTTTTATAAACAGTAAATTTGGCATATGAACCATATTCAACTGGTCCATCAGCTGAAAAATCTCCGCCTGGAGTATCCCAAGGAGTTGTTGAGGAACGCTTATTCCAAGTTGTTGTCGTCTCATACCAATAATGCGTAACCCTAAAAATCCAGAACGGTAAACTATTCGTCTCAAAGTTATATGTACCCGATATAGTTAAGACGAGTTTCGCACTAACTATCTCATAGCTAGATAAGTAGGATGGAACACCAAAATAGAGTAAGGCTCTTACTCTCTTTAATGTAACTGCACTTCGCCCAACAGCTATAAATGATGCATGGTCATAGTTTTTATCCGGATAGGCTTCATATATATATGTATCTTTAGAAATGGAAATGGTCGTTGTAGTTGTTTCGTTTAATGCATTTACATTTTTTACCGGTATATTAAAGTTCAGTGACAATATTACAAAAAACAATACTATTATACATATTATTTTTTTCATTCTTATCATTTAAAAAATACCTAGAGAATATATAAACATTTTTTTATATAAAAATACATAGATTTATAAAAGATTTCTAACTATAAGACGTTCAATTAAGCCTCTGTTATTCTTTGGATCGTCAATCTTTTCTATTATTTCTTCATAGTCAAGGGTGTTTATTTTTTCAATCATTTTTTTCAGAGCAATTATATTATTTTCAATAGCTATTTCTACGGGCATTCTTTCAGGATTTATATCTATGCCAAAATACTCTCTGTACCCATACATTCTTAAGACAAATAGACCAGCATACATTTGTTGCCATCCAAGAACCCCAACATTGAGATCCTGGTCATAGTTGCCAGCAGGATTACTGTTCAAGTGTAGATGAGCTAGTCTTCCTTCATACATTATTGAGGCAAGAGAATATGGATAGTCTTCATATCCCATGAGAACATGTCCAAATTCAGGATTTAAACCTACAAGAATATAGCCTTTATCTAAAAGTTTTTGATTCTCTTCATTTTTTAACAGCTTTTCTACTCTTTTAGCCATATTTAATGCATCCGCAGTATTCCGGTATATATTGTTTCCTCTAGGCTCATATGGTTTGGGTTCAATGGCAACCCTAGTTCCCGGTACTGCATCCATCGCCTCAGCTAAGCCTTCTTCAAATCTTTTCCACATCATAAAGAAATTTACTTCAAATGGATTCTCATACCCATCTATACCAGGCCATACGATTGCAAAATTTGTATCTAACTCCTTATTTATTTTAAATGTCTCAATTGTTCTCCCGATTGCCTTTTTCCTAACATGTTCATATGGATTAGATAAGGAACCAAATTCAAAATCCCTATCGTAAAAAAGATTTGGTACAATAGTCAACACTCTTATACCAGTTTCTTTCCTTAAAGATCTATATATGTCAATATTATCCCAGTTAATCTCATTAGGATAATGTGCCTCAAGCCTGAAAGAACCATCCACAACCTTGTTATCATATAATCTATACACTATATCTAGTCTTTCCTCTATAGTTTTATCCTCCTTATACTTTTCATGAAAACGACTAGCAGCTGGCGAGAAATACCATATGCCCGCTGAAAACTTTGGTTCAATTTTAAAGGACTTAACATGGTTTAGAAGTTCTTCTTTATTTCTAACGATTTTTTGATAACTTAAATCTCTAAGCATAATTATCAAGTAAATAATATTAGATAATTCAATAAAAACAATATTGTATCCTAAACATTTAACGTAACCTTATATTCCTCAACCTTGTCTTCTTTTACCTTTATACCAAGTCCAGGTTTATCTGGAACTTTGATCATTGCCCCATTTATTTCTAAGCCAGAAATAAGAAGATCTTTTAGGAATTGTGGACCATTAGTATCGACTGGCGCAACAATATTCATAGTAGAAAATACATGCGTTGATGCCAAAAGTCCAACACCACTCTCAGTCATTCCACTCCCCATACATGCAATACCTGTAGCCTCAGCCAATGAATATATCTTATGTGAAGTCTTTATACCAGATTTAGCTATCTTAAGAACCAGCATGTCTATAGCATCCATCCATACAAGTTTTAAAAGGTCATGGTGTGAAAATAATGATTCGTCCGCTGCTATCGGAAAACGTGATTTTTCTCTAAGTCTCTTTAATCCCAAAAAGTCGTATGTTGGTACAGGTTGCTCTATTACAACAATGTTATCTATATCATTTATTTTTCTCAAAAGAAGACTAAATGTATAAGAATTATATGCTTGATTCGCATCGAGCCATATTTTTGCATCAGGAACTTTTTCTATTAGAGCATTAATCAGTTGAAAATCTATCTCTGGATCGCCCATAATCTTAAGTTTGAAGAAGCGATATCCTCTGTCTTTCATTTCTTTCGCATAGTCACCAACTGTGTCCACTGTACCTGAAATTAAAGCTGACATTTCCACATAGTCGGTTAATTTGCCCCCAATTAATGTATGGATGGGTACTCCTAAAATTTTGCCTAGAAGGTCGTGGAGAGCTATATCTACTGCTGATTTTGCGAACGGTTGACCGCTGCTTACAACAGGAGTCAGCTTTTGATCCATTTCCATTAATATCTTGTTTATATCAGAAGGAGACTTACCGATTAATATAGGAGTAACATATTTTTTTAAAGTAGTGTATACAGATTCAATAGTTTCATACATCCACGAGGGGTTGGGTCTAGCTTCACCCCATCCAACTTCTCCATCCTTAGTAACTATTTTTAAATATACATGTTCTCCTGGTTTACCCGGAGCACCTATATATCCCCTAGATATTTTAAATGTTCTTATAAAAGGTATATTCAAGGGATAAACCTCGACTTCAGAAATAATAGACATGTTCTCACCGATGATAATACTCTTGAATTAATATAAAAATATTACAATACTCAGTATTATATTGAGTAATATGGTAAAAATAATTTTAAATAATATAGAAATTGAGGTCATTAAAGGCGATATAACTGAGATAGAAGCAGATAGTATCGTTAATGCTGCTAACTCATTTTTAAGACATGGCGGTGGAGTTGCAGGTGCAATAGTTAGAAAAGGAGGCTATATAATCCAGAAAGAAAGCGATGATTATGTAAAGAAACATGGTCCTGTACCAGAAGGAGGTGTTGCTGTAACGGGTGCTGGAAAACTTAAAGCAAAATATGTAATTCATGCTGTAGGGCCAGTGTATGGAGATCCTCAAGGAGATAATAAACTATACTCAGCGTTTAAGTCCGCATTGGAAAAAGCCGATGAATTAAGATTGACTTCGGTTGCATTGCCAGCTATCTCGACTGGAATATTCGGCTACCCTTATGAAAAAAGTGCAAAGTTGTTATCTAAAGCTTTGAAAGATTTTAGTCAAAAAGCTGTCAATTTAAAAAGGATTATCATATGTCTCTATGATGATAAAGCGTATAATATCTTCAAGAAAATCTTAGAAAAAGAATTAAAGCAAAACTAAAGTTTCTTAATCTTTACATCAAGTAATGTATCTATAGTGTAGATCTTTCTTTTTTCATAAAGTTTTAAATTCAATGGACAGTCCCTATCAAGTAAGATCATAGCCATTCTAGCCTTAGCCTGCGGTAATATAACTCTAATATTATTGCTTTCCTCAATGAAACTAATACCATGAAGATATAACATTTCTTTCGCTTTTTCTAAATCTTTACCTGAAATTACGTATTCCTGTGTATTCATGACACTTTCATTTTTACTCTTATTAATCATATTCTCTATTAATGATCTATTTTCATAGATCCAATATACCGATGATGCAATAGATATTGCATGAATATACGCTCTTTCACTCAAAAGATAGTTACCTAATCCTACGCCCCATGTTTCTATAAGTGTTTTTATTATTTCTTCATAGGGAAAATGTGAACCAAGATATATCGGAGGAACAACAGGTTTATTTTTATCCTTAGAATCACCAAGAAACCATCTTTTCTTTACTGGCCAATATCCCCAATTCTCTGACAGTCTTAAAGCCATTTCTTCAGATAATCTTAGCGATAATTCACTAATATTTTCATCTATCCAGAAATATGGAGCATCAGTTAATGTGATCATAAACTCGTTTTCGCCATCAGGCCATTTGGGAGGATACCCTCCTTTAAAATAAAATTCGTGATGATCCAATATAACTAGCGGAGCCATTTCATTTATATATCTGTGAATATTTCTAGTTTCCGGCTGACTGAGAGTGAGCCAATCACGGTTTAGATCTATACCTGAAGCATTTGTCCTTGTTTCTTCAAAGCTGTTTTCCCAAGATGGTTTTGGATTCTTTGAAAATTTTCTAAAATAATTTTCTGCTCCGTCTGGATTGGCTAAGGGTATCACTGTGATACTTATATCTTCTAGATAAGGTTTTAGATAATAGTCTAGAACTCTTCCTTGTCTTAATAAATTATATAAGAATAGTAATCCACCATTGGTCGATGCTGGTTCATTACCATGAAGCCTACAGATGGAAAGAAGTTTTATTTTACCTTCTCCTACTGTTAGACTGTATATCTCTCTGTCTTCAATACTTTTCCCGATGATTTGAACCTTAGCTCCAATACTTTTCAATTCTTCAACAATGTTTTTGAATTGTTGGAAACTAAGTATATTATACTGAAGCTTCTTTAGAACGCTCATAAATTAAGCCTCTTAACTAATTCCTCAACCGGAACATATTTATCTTTTATATTAAAATGTCTAGGACCAAGGATTTCTAAGCCTTTTTTACTCCTCCATAAGTCTGGGGCTTTTGCCACTATAAGGTTTGCAGACATTCCTTCCTTAATTCTGCTGTTGATTACCGGATATCCTTCTTCATCTAACAAGATTATTAAATCAGGTGGCAAAGCCAAAGGCTTATTTTCTAACCATACAGCAATATTTTCATTCTTGACATAGATTTTGATCACTTCTTTTTTCTCCTTGATTAAATAGGTACCCTCTAAAAATCCGCCAACAACATCAAGATCTACTTCCCTAATAATGCCTCCCCCAATATAGTAACCGTTTATAAGCGACGAAATTTTCTTTATAATCGATGATTTATCTCCTAAGTTCTCCCTAATATTTTTACCTAAGTATATGCTTTTTGTAATTGTTCCTCTAATCAGCATCCTTTTTGCATCTCTAACGCTTAATACTCCGTCAACAATAAAGACACTTCCACATGATAATTCTGTCAAATAACGGGACAAATTCTCATAGAAATCTATAGATGAATATTTCTCGATTATAATATAATTCCCTAAAACATCAATTATTATTGAAGGATACAATTCTTTGCCAAATATTCTAATTGTAGACTGTGCAAGTTCTGGAACCGCTCTTCCGGCAGCATCAGCATCAAGAAAAGGTAAACCTAGAATACTTGCAGTTTTTAGTGCTATCGCTGTATTATATCCTCCTAGTTCAACGGCATAGAGAGCACTTATATTTACATGAAATCTTTCCTCAAAAATATTTATAGCCTTTATCATTTGATCATATGTTAAAGATCCTTTACGTTTACAATTTTTATAGGAGCCAACAGGCCCACAAAAATAAGCAGTAGCGATAAAATCATCATCTTCCATCTCATCTAGATCCTTTATAACAAGGTTAACTCTATTATTTAACGCCTCTTCAAGAATTCTCATTCCTGCAATAGGATCTCCTCCACCACCACAACCTAATAATGCTGAACCAAGAACTAAATCTCTAACAGAATCATAACCTAATTTCAGCATCTCTAAAACCTTAAAAAGTATTGTCTAGCATTAAACAGGTTGTGGTTGGACGTAGTCTCCTAAATAGTTGATCGGATCATTGTCTCCCACTTTGGAAACGATCCATTTTTCAATCATTTCTTCAAGTTCTTTTACTTTAGAAGGATATTCTTCAGCCAAGTTGTGTATCTCCATTGGATCATTCACTATATTATACAGTTCATAACCCTTATTTCCTTTAATGAATGTTTTTCTAAGTATAGGTATAAGTGCACGATAGTTTTGTCTAGTGAAAGGTTTCGGATATATCTCTTTTAAAACTCTTAATTCTCTCTCATAATGAATTATCAGCTTCCATTCATTAAATATTATTGCTCTTTCACCCCATGCCTCGGACACCGCAAAATCTCTAATGTTGCTGTTTATCGATTTTCGAAGCGAAGAGCCATCAAAAACATATTGATTGTCTATACCAGCTAATTCAAGTATTGTAGGCACAATATCTGCATGCTGTACATAGGATTTAACTCGTATACCTTTGGGAAATTTTTTCGGATATCTTAAGATGAGAGGCAACTTTATAATATTTTCATGTAGCCCAGCATGCCCCCATATACCATGCTGCCCTAGTCCCTCTCCGTGATCAGACGTTATTATAAGCAAAGTGTCATCTAGAATACCTTCATCTTTTAAAGTCTCCACTACTTCAGCTATAGCGTTATCTACATATGCTATTTCTCCATCATACAGATCTATGGTTCTTCCATCGCTTTCTTCAACGATTTCATCAAGCTTACCCCATCCTGGAACATACTTATATCCATCTGGAGACTCTAAAATTTTTAAATCGCCAAACTTTCCTTTTTCATGTCTGTATAATTCTCTATAAGCACGAGGTTGATTATAGGGCAAATGTGGATCCCAATAATGTATGAACATAAAGAATCTTTCATAACTATGAGCCTTTATCCATGGGATTATTTTCTTGTTTGCCTGCTCAGCCATCAATGATGCAGCTGGCACGAAAGGAGATTTACTTGGATTTATGTAGTATTCATATCCACGGAGGAAATGCTTTGGTCTTGATTTAAAGTTTATCAGATTATCTATGGCTACAGTAGTGTAGCCATTAACCCACATTATTTCACCAAGAACAGGTATATTATCATCGAATGAGAGAACGTTTGTGACATTATATGGAGTAAGATAATACTTGTGGGTAGTAGGATATCTACCAGTGATGATGCTAGTAAAACCTGGACCTGTAGCTATTCCAGATGCATAGTAATTCTCAAACAATACTCCTTCTTTAGCAATCCTATCTAATGTTGGGCTTGTCTCCCTAAAATATCCATAGCAAGAAAGATGATCTGCACGTAATGTGTCGATAACAATCAGCACTATATTCATATATTCACCAATATTACAAATCTTCATACAGTTTCTAAAATTTTGTTAATATAATTAAGATCATAAAATGATGGCTTTTGAATAAGATTAAGCCTTGTTAATCATTTTTCTTAATGAAATATATTTCTCTTTTTTTAAAAAAATGTCTAAAGCTAAAAAATTATATTTTGCAGTTTAGGGGTTACTAAACAACTTTTTCACAGATTTTTTATTTCATAGAAGAGTTGCTTTATATCAAGGTAAAGTTTTTCATCGTTTTTTATTAGAATCTCTATTAGTTTAGCTCCACCCTCATAGAAAGTTAGTCGAGTATAAGGTTTTTCTCTTCCAATATGATTTTCAGCTATCCTTAAGATTCTTCTTATCTTATTTTCGATGTATCTTGCAAATCCCTCTTTCCACTCAACCCAAACCATGTATTCAAAGTCAATTCTATCCAAAATTTTTCTTAATTTTCTCCTTACAACTTTAGCATCATTGATATTCCGAACATGTAGAAGCAATGAGTCATAAGCCTCAACAAAGTATGGACTATCATAGGGAAAAGGATAGGTTATTTCCCAGTCATAAACTCCTTTCTCCATGTATATTCTGAAAATATCAAGGTTCTTTTTTAGAATTTGTTCATAGGTTTCAAACTGATAGCAATGTACGAACTCGTGCAAAACCAGGACTATTTTTTCAAGATTCTCCAAAGCATCTGAGCTAATTACACATGTAATGTTATAGTTATTTTCCTTCAATGGAAAGGCAGCCATCACATTTTGTGGCAGCCATTCTGGGGCATTTATCTTCTTATATAGGAAATACTCTCTTTGGTCTACTCTATAAATATATAACTTTTTTCCTTTTAGGACAGCTAAGGGATATAATCTTTCGAATAAAGGATGAATTTCACGCATCTTAGTGGCTAGATCCTTTAGACATTTTAGTAAAGAGTTATTTTCCATCACGATATACTATTGCTATATGTTTATAAAATTAAATTTAGATAGCTTTCTATTTAAAATTCCATAGTAATTCATGATAAACACTTTACAATTTTCTCTGAGTTAACGTTAGGATAAAAACAGCAGTTATCTATTTTGAAAATAGATTCATAACTTTTCTTGGAAAAAGAAAAACTATAAAACATATTTCTAAGACTGTCTTGTTGAAAACCTAAAGCTTTTTAAACTCTAAGTCTAATAGTTCTGCAGCTTTCTCAAGTTCACTAACATAATCTCCATAGACTAGTGATACATGATGCCCTTTAGCTTCTCTCGATACTCTTTTTGCGTTTTCTACATGGATACCTATAGAAATCCTACAGTGTACGGTATCCATAGTCCATATCACTTTTCCTTTAGTAGACCAAAGCATATCAAGATCCCAGCTTAAGCCTGCCAGCGTCACATCCATACCGTTAATCAAATCTGTATAGGGAGTTGCACCTTTTCCTGTCTCATGATAATCCCTAATATAATATTTACAGTTATTACATGCAAAATATGGTGGAACAATATCATGGTTAACCACTATATTGTTTCTCTCAATATCAGCATGTGTGACATTGGCATTCAGATTCCCCATAAGTACAGGTTTTTTAGAAATAGCCATCAACATAGTCATAGCATATAAGGCTGGTATATCAGCTTCACACCCACAAGGTACTCCCTCATTTATAAGAATGGAATATGCTAAACATGGAACATATTCAAGACCAGGTAATGCTGCACAGTCCACAGCAATCGCGTTAGCATCATATTTTTCCAAGAGTATTTTAAGAGATTTATATATCTTAGCATAGCTAGCAACCTTTTTATCCGTTCCATCAAGGAAAACAAAGGATTCTAACCAGCTATCCACAATATCCTTGACTTCGCTTTCAGACAAAGAATTAATTATTTGAATATACTCGTCAAAACCTATTTGAACTGTCTCTGTACCGAATCTCGAGTTAAGATAATTAAAATCTACCTTATCTCCTAAGGTAACGCTATGTGGGGGGAAGTCACCTATATAGAGTATACGTAGATTCTTGATAGATTTCCATGCTATAAGTCCACCCAATATCGAAAAAACATCTTTCTCACCCATAGGAATAAATCTTTTAACTTCAGAATATCTTTTGAAACCAAACTTTGAAACTCTTCCTCCAATAGAATAACCCCATCTATCC
>JAGGXB010000078.1 GCA_021163245.1 Thermoproteales archaeon | reverse complement strand
TAGAAAGCATCTGGAGAAAAAATAATTGCAAAGCCAAATACATTTCTTCCTCTAGTATAAAGCAACCTACTTATATCGAACGGATACAACTTATCTTTCATAAGCTTTTACTACTAGGGTGATACTCTTTTAAAAATCTATCTTTTATATAATCCCATTATACATCCATATGCCAATACATGTCCATTAATGCTATTTAAAAGATCTTTATAATTCTTTATTTTTGACGAATCTAAAACTTTATCAAGCGCAATTATTACAAAGTAATACCTGTGTTTTTCTCCTGGAGGAGGACATGGACCACCATATTTTTTATGACCGAAACTGTTTATTATATTGGTACCAATAGTATCATTTTCTATAATATGTATTTCATATGGTATATTATATTTTATCCAATGATAAAAAGTTCCCATAGGGGCATCTGGATCATACATTATCAATACAAAGCTTTTAGTTCCTGAAGGTATATTTTTAAGGATGAGCTTAGGTGGTATATTTTTTCCACTACATGTGAATGTAGCAGGAATAAAGGATTTATTGGCAAAATATGGGCTTTCAACTATTAGTCTTGATTTTACATTCTTCAATATTTCTTCCAAGGTTGCTTTCTTAGTTGTTACAGACTGTTGAGCAAAGAAATAGTAATAGGCAACTGAACATATAACTATTACAAGTATACTAGCTATTATAATTCGCTTGTCCATAATTATATTGTGTATTTTATGTTTATATTATTATATCCGAATTACATAATACATATTATGATTTATCTTATTTCTCTTCATGCTAATTAAATTATTTAATCTGTTAAAGTTTCTAAAAATATGGCAAAAATAGAAAAATATGAACCCGGACTAGAAGAAAAAATTATGGAATGTTGGAATAATATTTTGGAAAAAGATCCTATTACAATGGAAGTCTTCGAGCGGAAAATATTACTAGATCCTAACTTTGTCAATGATGGATTTCTCATAGCTTGGGAAAACGATGAAATAGCTGGTTTTATCATTAATATTTACAGTAGATATCCATTATTCTATCAAAAAATTGAGAAAAATGCTGGTTGGATAACTGTATTGGCTTTTAAAAATGATAAGGAAGGTTTGTCAATAGGCAGAGAATTGTTAGATAAATCATTAGAATGGTTTAGAAAAAATGATAAAAATGTGATATATTTCTCAAGTTATATTCCAAACTATTTTACACCTGGGATAGATGCTGAAGCCTATCCACACATATATAAAATTCTTATAGAGTTCGGCTTTGAGGAAATATATGAAGCATTGGCTATGGATACATCGCTTTGGCCGAAATTAACATATCCAGATAACATTGAAAGTATAGTACAACGCTTAAGGAACGAAGGCATAAAATTTTCATTCATGAAGACTAAATACCTAAGACCCTTTATCGATTTTTTAGAAAAGAATATGCCAGCCGATTGGTATCGTCATGCTTTAGAACTACTTAAAAGAAATAGGAAAAACCAGATCATCATCGCAGTAAAAGAAAATGAAGTTGTAGGATATTGTCAATTTTGGAATGGGGAAGGATATGATTGGTATTCTAAGGGTGCTCACTTTGGACCATTTGGTGTGAGAGAAGATTTTAGAGGAAAGGGGATTGGTACCGTTCTTCTTTATAAATGTCTTGCTGAAATGAAAAAGAATGGAATACATAATGCATTTGTTCTATGGACAGATGAAAGAGCAGGAAGATTATATTCAAGATTTGGTTTCAATGTCACTAGAAGATTTAAAGTGATGAAAAAGGTGTTATAAAATGGTTCACATAGCTGTCATAGGAGCACATGCAGGAGATGCTGAATTAATGGCAGGTGGTATAGCTGCAGAAGCTATATCACAAGGACTTGAGGTATATTTTATCCATATGACATTGGGAGAAAAAGGTCATCCAACTTTATCTCCAAAAGAATACGGCGAACAAAAAAGAAAAGAAGCACTTCTCGTAGCCGAAAAGATAGAAGCAAAAGTTATCTTTATGCCGTATAAAGATGGAGAACTTTACTACAATGAAAGAACCATAATAGAAATTGCAAAAGTATTAAGAGAGATAAGACCAAAAGTTGTTATTACACATTGGAGAGGAAGTTTGCATAAGGATCATACAATAACACATGATATAGTTAGAGACGCTGTTTTCTATGCTGCCATAAAATGGTTCGATATCGGTGGCAAAGAAAACTTTAGTAGGATATACTATGCTGAAAACTGGGAAGACTCACATGAATTTCAGAAAGATATCTATATCAGTATCAGTCCAGAATCCTATAAAAAATGGATATCAGCAGTTAAAAATTATGCTTTTGTAAGGGGAGAAACAGGTTTCCCCTACGACGAATATTATTCTAATTTAGCTAGGATAAGAGGTATAGAAAGTTATACACTCTATGCACAAGTATTAATGAAACCTTGGTATGCTAAAAAAGAAATTATTAAAAAAATCGAAAAATTATAACTTTTTACCTTTTTATAAATGTTTCAAGCAATTCTTCGTATTCTTCCTTATTGTAAATTTTTATCACTTTACCATCGGACAATCTAATCACTCTATCACAATACCATATTAGCTCTAAATTATGTGTCACCATAATTATAGTAACTCCTAGCTCCTTGTTTAGTTTTTTAAATACCTCCATTATAACCTCTGAACTCTTTGAATCCAGATTACCGGTAGGTTCATCTGCTAAAATAACTTTAGGATTACCAACTATAGCCCGAGCTATAGCAACTCTTTGTTGCTCACCACCACTCATCTGATTAGGTTTACTATTAGCCTTCCCTTCTAAACCAACGATTTTAAGAGCTTTTAACGCCATCTCTCTTCTCTTGGAAGGTGGGACACCTCTAGGTATCAAAGGTAGTTCAACGTTCTGTAATGCAGTATACCTAGGAATCAAATAAAATAGCTGAAAGACAAAGCCTATCATCTCATTCCTATATCTACTCAATTCAGCATCATTAGATACCTCTGTTATTCTTAGTCCAGCCACTTCAACGTATCCTTTAGATGGTTTATCTAGACCACCTATAATATTCAGTAAGGTGCTTTTACCACTACCACTAGGACCCATAATGCTAACAAATTCACCTTTTTTAACAGTGAAAGATACGCCTTTCAATGCTTCTTGCACGATTGTATCCATTTTATAAATCTTCCAAACATTCTCTATAAGGATAAATTCTTTATCACTCATATCTTAACGCCTCTACCGGATTAAGATTAGCAGCTCTTCTCGAAGGAAAGAAAGCAGCAAAAACATTTGTTAAAATTGGTAAAATCACAGCTAAAAATACTATAGTAGGAGTCAAATCAGCCTTCAAAACCATAGAACCAAATATAGGTATACCGACAAAGTTGGAAATGATCATTGAAACTGTTAAACCTGCAATAGAGCCAATGAGTGAGATAAAAATGGCTTCTAAAAGAAATAATAAGAGTATATCTCTCGATCTATAACCAATTGCTTTAAGGATTCCTATCTCTTTAGTTCTTTGAACAACGCTTATAGTCATGCTGTCAAATACCCACAAAGCCGTAACGCCTATACCTACACTAGATATGAGTGCTAAAATAGTCTGTAAAGACGTTACAAAAATACTGACTTGCTGTATCATCGCAACTGGAGAAAATATTCTTGACCCTTGAGGTGCTACAGCCCTAATCTCATCAATAATATATTTTACATCTTCGGTGTTATTTACTACAACAACAGCTAAGTTATACACCCTTCTTTTTGTGATATATGTGAAAAATGCATCAGGATCCATAAATATCGAGTTATCTGGATTTGCTCCCATACCTCTGAATCCTCCAGTTGATGCACCTAAACCAACAATGTAAAATGTAATCTCCCTAGCACTTCTTCCAGCTACTGATACAGTAACTATTTCCCCTACGTCACGTATCTTAGTGCCTGTATCTGGATCCTTCCATAAATCGTTACCAACAATAACTCCTAAACCTTTTATATCAGATGTTCCCTCCTCAATAAAATCTTGTAAACTATTAACACCTATAAACTGTGGTATCCATCTTGGATCAATGGCAATCAGAGTCGCAGTAACCTCACCCTTCTGTTGAGCTATCCTCACGTTTCTTACAGCGACACCGAATACATCTCTAACACCGTAGATATTTCCAAAATATGCCAGATCAGCATCAGTAAATCCCTTTCCACCAGTTACAAATATAGAATTAGCAAGAAAAGTTCTTTCAAGTCTTTCCTCAAAAATATTTTGAAAAGCCTGGCCTATGCCTAGTGCAAGTGAAAGTGCTATAACCGCTATCATAACTCCGAGTATGGCTCCTATAGTTCTGCCTTTACGTTCCTTTAAGCTAGCAAATGATAGAGAGGCATAGTCATATAGTTTCACTTTTGTCCACCGTGTATTTTACGATATACATAATACGAAATTATTACTACAATTATCACTCCTATTATAGATATAAATACCCATGGAATAGAGCTTGAAAATTGTTCACGTTTAAATCCACCTTTAACATTTCTGGTTAGCTTTTCTAAAGAACTATTAATATTTAACGTGACTACTCTCGAAAGAGACCAGTTTAAGCCATATACATCCGTGAACGTAATTTCGAAATCTATCGTTTGAACACCTCCCCTAATAACCTTGAAAGAGAAGGGTATGCTCATAGGAAATTGAGACTGTAATTGACCAAGGAAATAAGACTCTTGTCTAAGCGGCATTAAACCATCAGAGTGATAAGCTGTTACATTAACTTTGCTTACTGGTAATGAGCCTAAATTAATTATCGTTATTGAAACAATTATAGTCTGTCCAATAGATGGTTTCTTAGGTACTATCTCCATAGATGTAATAGTTAACTGTGCTTTTTCAACAGCAAATATGCTTATGGAACCGCTAATTTGAGCTTTTTCACGGCTTTCAGAATTATATATTAATGTATACTGTAGTATTTGTGTTCCAGTTATTGTATTAGGAATATTTAACTCTATATTCACGGTCTTTGTACCTCCTACAGGAATATCACCGACTTTGAAGTAGGTTGGATCTATGACAAGCTTCGAACCCTGTGTAGGTCTTATATATAGAACACTATCTAAAAGTGGAACATCTCCCAAATTTATTATTTTAATTCCAACACTCTGTGAAGAACCAGTTCTAATCTTTGATGGTTCTGCAACTAATATTACATTAAATGTTTTTATGACAGCCAAAGTTGATGTAAATTTTTCGTTAACCTGGTTGCCTGATTGATCAATATAGTTTGCATCAATTGTTAACACTACCTGTGAACTTACAGGTATAATTTTTATTCTAATGGTATGATTTGCATTCGACTCAATTTTATTCACTTTGACCTCTATCGGCTGATAAACATCTATCAGTGTTGCACCTGTAACCACAATTTTTGAAGATAAATCATATATGGTTCCTGTTCCAGTATTCGTAAAAACAATTGTTATAATGTTTAAATTATCCTTTTTTAGCATTGAAGGCGAAATAAAATAGGATAGCCGGTGAGAGGCCGGAAAGCTTAGCTGAAAGTTTATAGTTCCACTACCGACGAGATTCAATATATCATATCCATTTGCAATCCTCCTAGCTATAGCACTATACTGAATATTTATTGTAGCAAATGTTTTTTCAGGAAAACCAGTGACGTTAATTGTATACATTACTGTTTTTGGAACACCTGGCTCCCATGAACCAAGTTTAACAGGTTGCTCAGATACGACCTCTATGTTTTGTGGGAAGCTTAACGATTCTTGAACATTTAATAGTACATCTGTACCATAGTATACGATAGTTACTTGTAGGACAGCTAACCCTTTCTGAGAAGAAGGATATCTTACCCATTGATAAGATTTTAAAGCAAAATACACTTTCTGCATCGGAACACTTGCTTGTCCCCTTAGGCTATCAACATTAAATTTATTCCCCTGGTAATTTAGACTATATGCTGAAGATAAAGTACTTAGCAAAAATACCAAGGATAAAAGCAGACCTTTAAATATTATATTATTTATTTTTACCATATCTATCACCTACTCAACTATTTTCTTCATTCTTTCCAATAATTCTTTAACTTTAACAGATATATCATCTGGCAAACCATATTCCGCCTTATACTCTTCTAAATAATTTATGTATGACTCAAGGTGAGAAACTACACTTTCTATATCGCCAGCTGGTAGAAAAACAGCCCATTCCTTTGCAAGTTTTTTTCCTTTCTCTGTTAAAGTATATATTTTCTTATTATTTTCTCCAATTCTTTTTATTAATCCTTCTTCTAAAAGTGACTTAAGTAGAGGATATATGGTTCCTGGTGAAGGCTTCCAGAATCCGAATGAAAGTTTCTCAATTTCTTTTATTATATCTATGCCACTCATTGGTTTTTTAGATAACATCACTAGAATTATTAGTTTGATTGGTCTTTGTCTAGCCCATATAAATGGAAAACCCATCTGTATCGCCTTATCGGCTTATGATATCGAAATCCGATATTTAAACCTTTCTTATCAGAATACCTAAAAAATTAATACTATAAAACTATATATTTCTGCAGAGGAAGCATATGGATATACTTATTACTAACGATGATGGTCCATATAGTCCAGGTTTGAAAGTTCTCTATGAGTCAGTAAAGGATATTGGAAACATATATATAGTTGTGCCTGAAACACCGAAATCTGCAAGCGGTCTTGGAATAACGTTACATAAACCACTTAGAGTAAGCAGGATAAACTTTCGTGACATGGATATATTCCTTATAAATGGAACGCCTAGCGATATTGTATACATCGCGCTTAATACCCTTTTTGACAAAATAGACCTGGTTTTATCGGGTGTAAATATAGGAGATAACACAAGTATGCAAGTTATCTTATCTTCAGGCACAATAGGAGCAGCAGCACAAGCCGCGCTTAGCGGTATTCCCGCTGTAGCTTTCTCAGTTGCTATTGATATTCCGGAAAAAATGGAAGAAGAAGACATGAGAAAATCACTAAAAAAGAACATTAAAAAAATTGTTTCAGGCATAGTTAGTAAAGGTTTTCCAAAAGGAATCGACATCATAAACATAAATTTTCCCAACAAGCCAACAAATATTTTTGAGTTAGCAAAAATAGCTAGAACACGCTATTCAAATATTGTCTATGAAAGAAAGGATCCAAGAGGTCAAAAATATTATTGGATCTATGGTGAACCTTTGAAGCCTGAACCTGGAACCGATGTCTATGTTGTACATGTTAAAAAGAATATTGCTTTTACTCCTATAAAACTTGATTTTAAAGATATATCACGAGATTCCGTTATTGATTTCTTAAGCTATTTGAATAAACAGTAAATATTTTATAATTCACTTTACGTTATATGATAGTCATAACATATTATAAAAATTTAATAGAGTAAAATAATATAGCCACGAGGTGATCCAATGAAGGGAACAATCGTCAATTTTAAGCTAGGAAATAAGTATGATGGTAGAAAAATAATTCTAGAATTAGAGGGTATAACAAGTCATAACCATGCTTCACAGTTTATAGGAAGAAAAGTAGTATGGATACATCCTAAAAGCAAAGATAAAATTATAGGTAAAATCGTCAGGATACATGGAAAAAAAGGTAGAGTAATAGCCGTATTCAGGAAAGCTCTTCCAGGATTAGCTTTAGGAAATACAGTCAGTATAATCTGATATTAACGGATATTCATTAAAGGGCGTAAAATCAAAATATTAGAAAAATACTATGTAGAATTATGGAGAAATTGTTTAGATTTTATAAATCTCTTGAAGAAATAATTGAACATCTAAAAAGTGTTAAAGAAAACGTTGATCAGAAAGAAGTTGAGAAGGTCGTACAATTTATTCTAGATAGCAAACGTGTATTTACATACGGTGCGGGAAGATCTGGTTTTGTTGCCAGATGTTTTGCCCAGAGATTAATGCATATAAAAATAGAAGCTTACTTTGTAGGGGAGACAATAACTCCCTCTATGACAAAGGACGATGTTTTCATAGTTGTTTCTGGAAGCGGGGAAACAGCATCTTCAGTAGCACTAGTAGAAAAAGCTAAGAAAATTGGTGCGAAAGTTATTTCAGTAACTGCTCATCGTGAAGGAACAATTTCTAAAATGGCTGATCACACATTATTTGTTCCGGGAAAAACTAAACTAGTTGAAAAAGAATCATATGCACCATTTACATCTCTTTTCGATATATCAGTATTATCTGTCTTTGACAGCATCGCATCTGAACTTATGGGAAGATTAAATGTAGACGAAAACTTAATCCTAAAAAGACATGCAAATGTGGAATAGGTGAAAAATATGGTTGACATAGTTGGTTTAGGAGAAATATGTATAGACTGGGTTTTACAAGTTGAACGTTTTCCTGAACCTGATGAAAAGATATTTTATAAAAAAAGTGAGATATTTCCAGGAGGTGTAACAGCCAACTATGTTACAGCATTAGCAAGACTGGGCGCCAAAGTAGGTTTTATCGGAGGCGTTGGTAAAGATCACTACGGTAATTTTCTTATCAGCAAACTTAATGAAGAAGGCATAGATACCTCCCTTTTAAAGAGGTATGACAATAGAAATACAGCAGTAAACATTTTAGCCGTTAATAAATATGGTGAAAAAATTATTTTTCAAGACCCTAATCTTAAAGAAAATGTACCAGAACCAACGTATTTGGATGAGAAATTTGTAGAATACTTAAAAAACGCTGTACTTTTACATACAACTGGAATAAAGCTTGAAACATCTATAAAAGCTGCTAAAATAGCGAAAAAATTGGGTAAATTCGTCTCATTTGACCTTGAGAAACATGTAGCAGAGTATGGAATCGAAAAAATTAAAGAATTACTTAAGTATACTGACCTTCTTCTTCCAAATAAGCTTGGAATAAGACAATTAACAGATACAGACGATCTTGTGGAAGCGGCATTTAAAATGAAGAAATATGGACCTAATACAGTTGTAATAACATTAGGAGATAAGGGATGCATGATTATAACGGACGAAAATACTGTAATTGAAGTACCTGCTTTCAAAGTCAAGGCTATTGATACAACTGGGGCTGGTGATGCATTTAATGCAGCTTTTACATATTCATTTTTTGTGAAAAAATGGGACTATAAAAAGGCTGCATTATTTGCAAACGCGACAGCCGCAATTAAATGTACAAAGATGGGTGCACAGACAGGACTACCACGCTATGATGAAGTGTTAAAATTCCTAAAAGAAAGAAATGTGTCTCTTTAGAAACATCTTTTAGTATTTTTGCTTATATATTATTTTTATTTAATTGTTGATGAGAGAAAACATAATTTTAATAAGTCCTAGCTCATTAAAATTCTTCTCTGAATGGTATGAAATCAACGAGAAGCTAAAGAAAGCAACATATGGTTTTAAGATATCAGTTAAAGCATTGGAAGAACTGGGAATTTCTCTATTTGATATCTTAAACTTATATACCGGTAGACTCGCTGCATTTATTATATATGAGGCCTATGTTGATTCTGAGAAAGAACCTGATTATCAATTAATAATAGCCTGTGAACTTCTTGATATAATACTATTCCATTTACTTGATGACATAATCGACAGAAATAACAATTTATATGTCTCTTATTATGGAGAGTCAAAAATCCTGGCATTATCCTTACCAATTATCTTTGAAATAGTAAATAAATATCCGTTTTTTAGCAAAATTATTCGTTTTTATGAATACGATTATTACAAACCATCTTCTTTGAAGGAATATTTACGAAAGCTTGTATTTAGTTCTTTTTATCCTCTTGAAATCATATTTGATTACATAAAACCAAATAAACGGATAAGAAAATTTTGGAAGATAACGTCGCAATACCTTAAAATTTTGGACGATATAAAGGATAACGATACATTTCTTGACAAATCTACTTTAATTGAGTTAGCTAAAAACTTTGAGAGAGATATGATTATTCAGTCAACGACTCCGCTCCAGAAAAATTTTGTAAATTATTTGATCATTAATAGGAATAGTGATATATTGGAAGAAACAGACATTAAAATATCATTATTGAAATAGCATTTAGAGATATCAATATTTAGTATTTAAAAGTTAATTAAAATTTCCTTGGGAATAGTTTCTTTTTCATCCAGCCGTATGTTAAATTGTGGTATCTCTTTATTTATTGAAACGATAATAATTTCATCGTGGTAAAGATTAGATTAAGCTAATTTTTGTAACACTTCCAATAAACATCAAATTTTGATGTTTATTAGATAATAATTTATTTTTGTTAAGTCAAACGATCGAAATATTTAGTATGTAGGAGAATATTATTTAGGAGATTGCTATGAGTGATCTTGCTCGCCATTTTTTGATGAATTACGTAGCGAAAATTAAGAAAAAGTTTTCTATGGAAACAGTAAGTTCATTTACAGTTAGGAATCTTTATGTTTCTTCCTTTACAGATATATTACAAAGCTTTAGTGCAGAGGAAGCGGTTAGACGAACATTTACATGGGGATTCGAGATGGGGCATGAATATATGTTAGAGCTTGAGAAAGATGTAGAAAAACTGAAGCCTAGAGTTGATGCACCAGCAATTGCTAAAATGGCCTGGTATATATTTTCTGGAAAAGATCTTAGTGGCATCGATTCCAAATGGATGAATATCGATGATGCAAAATTTTTCATGGTTAAATTCTGGGATGATAATTGTCCCTGGTGTAGAGGAGTCGAATTAGCTGAGAAAAATCTAAAAATGTGTTCTTATCCAGCAGGTGCTTTTGAAGGAGCATATCAAACTGCTAGTATGCTTATGGGACTTAAAAATTTTGTAATGGTAAGAGAAATAAAATGTAAGGCTGCCGGAGATGAACATTGTGAATTTGTTATTGTTGATATACCTTTAGAGCATTTGGAAAAGGTGGTTTCAAAATTAGAAGATGTGGTACCTGGCTTCTATTCTCAGCTAGATTATAATTTTTCTAAAAAACTAAAGGAAGCGGTGCTATAGAAAATATGAGAGTTTATGATATAGCTATAATTGGTGCAGGTCCAGCTGGTTCTGTGGCTGCATATGCAGCTTCTAGACTTGGCCTTGACAATATTATTATTGAAAAATCGTTTAAAGGCCGAGACAAATATTGTGGAGGAGGAGTTTCATTTGGAGCTCTTGAATTCCTTATAAGAAACGTAAGCAAAGAGATTCTTGAGACTGCAGATATGTATGCTGATGGATATGTAGCAATTTCACCTAAAGGAAGAATCCTATGCGCTTCTTTAAGAGATTTAGCAGGGATATTAGTCAGAAGAAATGTTTTTGATAAAAAACTTATGGAAATAGCTGAAAGTTCAGGTTCTCGTCTAATAGAAGGAACTTTTATAAAGAGTTTAAAAAAAGAAAATGAAGCAATTAGCTTAATTTCATCCAATGGCGAAGAATTCAAGGCTGAATACGTTATACTAGCCACTGGAATGACTGACATACTTTCATTACAAATAGGATTACCTAGATTTAAGATAGATCAAATAGGTCATTGCTGGGGAACTGAAAGCCTTTTTCCAACGAGTAACTATTTCAATTTATGGTATATGAATTTCGGATTATATAGGCCAATATTCCTAATTTTTGGACCAATTAAACAAGGATATGGCTGGATATTCCCTAAAGCGGGATATGTTAATATAGGTATAGGAACAACTCTTAAAGAATCGAAAAACCATAGCGCAGTTTTTAATGGCCTTATAGCAGAAGCTTATCGCCTAAAAATATTTGATAAACCGTATAGCTTTAAAGTTGATCGAGCTTGGCAAATACCTTTCGGAAATGTTCCTAGAGATAAAACATACTCAATAGAAT
>JAGGXB010000063.1 GCA_021163245.1 Thermoproteales archaeon | reverse complement strand
TAGGAATAGATGAAACTCGTTCAAACTGTTGAAGACAAGTATGGGAGATTCAGGAACACTGAAGCCCTTAAGCCGGAAAATAAAATATACTATGTTTCTATCCCCTAGATATTTACGGACCCTCACAGACCATCACTTCTCAAAGCGTCAAACAATTCCATATCATCTATTTCACGAGGACCTTTTTCTTCCTCAACGTTTTTAACAACTTTTTCCAAAACCTTGTCAGGAATAATTTTATCCAGGCCAGCCCTGGCTAGAATATAGTTTATTACTTGGTCATAGCTCCTAAACTGTTTATTTATCTTTATCATATTGATTTTCAGCCATGTCTCATGTCTCAATCTTATAGTCTTATAACCACCCATATTCTCACCCTTCCCTTCTCCAACTAGATAGTTGGAGATAGGGGGTGAATAGGGAAAAACTATTGTTTTTGGCACTTGGCTTTTAGGACTTGATACTTGTAATCTAGTTCCTGTATCTCATGGTTTAGGAGTGCTAGCTCGGCATTAATACGCTCCAATTGCTTGACAATATCCCGGTATAAATCGGGATCAATCTCCGATCCCATTGTTATAGCAAAATTGATAGACTCTAACAGTTTCAGGATCTGTTTCCGTATCTTGCTGGGACTATGCTTGAATTTAGTACTATGTAGGAAAACTGTCATTGCTCACACCCCGTAATTTGAAGTTACTTGCAAAATAGAGGAAAAATTCTCCACCCCCCTGATGTCCGAATGTCCGTAACTCACATGCTTGTATATTTTAACATTTAAGGGAAACATAAATGATAACAGAGAATAGATAGAGCTTTTTATAAACGGACATAAACGGACATTAGCGGACATGTCCGTTTGTTGTATAAAACTACAAAAAATAGAGGAAGAAAACAGCAATCTATGAAGTTTTCGGACATTTTGGACATGTCTTAATGCAACTTTATAAAACTCCATCCAACCACTCCCTCTCCAGTTTTTCCTTTGACAAAAAGTATTTGTAATGATGTGTATATACACTCTTTACAACGCTCTGTATCTCCCTCTCAGGCAGAGGCGGCCTGTTTTTCATATTCCATTCAAATAGAATATTATAGACTTCGGACTTCGACCTACCCCTTAGCTTAAAGAATAATGCTAATGCGAAGGCTGCATTATTCCTTGCTCCTATGCCTACACCATTATCAAAAACATATTTTAGCAGGAAAGGCATCCTATTTGTTGTGTACTTCCTTTTTCTAAACCCTCTAGGCCTAACTATTTTAAAACTATAATCCAGCCAGACCTCGTCTAAAACCTCTTTAGGCAAAGGATTATTAACACTATACTCCAATAGTTCTATACCCTTCTCAACATCTACTTTCTCCCCTGTTTCTGGATCCAACACTGCAACTATATTTCTAGTTTTTTGATGTATAGTATAGGGTATCCTGCTTATTCTCTGCGGCTCAAGGACAACTTTATCCAATGTATCAAAATATTTTTCAAATAATACATTATATAATGTCTTTATCCAAATCTCGGCCTTAACTAGAAAAGTAGGATATGTAAAAACCTTAAAATCTCTCATTTTCAACGGATCAGGAAGCCAAACATATAAATGGTATCCCTTACTGCCACTAAAAACAATAAGTGGCTCTGCACCAAGACTTTTAACTATGTTATATGCATCTAATACATCTCTATAAGCAGTTTTTAGGTCGCTAGGACTGTCAAAGTCAAGAAAGAGCTTCTCAATTTTCTCAACTATTATCTTCCCATCATATAAAATCTTATAATTAACAGACATATATTGCGGACATTGTCCGTTTGTCCGTTTAATTGTCTGAATCATTTCATCAACCTGATTAGGAGAAACAAGTCTTTGTGCAGGGTTACCATAGCTTCGGCTTCCCGTAAACTTTCCCTTAAACCATTTTTTGTAAAATTTCCGGACACGGCTTAAATGTCCGTTTATGTCTGTTTTCTGCTCAACTAAACTATTCATAATTCTTCCCTCACCTCATAGTATTTTTTAAATAAAACAATAAATATAAGCAAATATGAAAAAACGTTTTCACAAAAAATAAACGGACAACGGACATCTAGGGGGTGGAAACTTTTTCCTCTATTTTGCAAGTTTTTTCTTCCCTTATTTTGCATAGTTTACATCACCTCTATCATTTTTTATTAGTAGAAGATCCTCTGTAGCTGGATCAATTACAAATATTCCTTGTTTTTTCATATCTCTAACAAACTCTAAGAAAGGCAGATTGAGTTCATCGCATAGCTTTTTCAGATCCTGTTTACTTATCCTTCCACCCAGTCTCTCAATACGATACAATATGTATTCATGTGGCTCTATACTTGGCTTTATAATAACATCTTTACCGTCTATTGGATTATATAGTTTCACAACCTCGTAACTTTCCCCTGTTTTTGCCCGTCTATCAATCAGGTATTTTATGATGTTTATAGCATATTCTCCAACATTACTATTTTGAGGAATCTCTTCAAGTATAGCTTTATACCGCCATCTTTTAGGCCTTGTCTTTTCACTAACCAATTCAACAAAACCCTTAGATAACAAGGAGTTTAATATACGGTTTGCATGCCTATTAGTGACATTAATCCATTTAGCTAGATCAAGAGCAGTAAACTCAGAATATACTCGTTTTTCTTTATCTTGATCAAATGTATCGACACCGATTTTCTCAGTATTATCAACTATTTTCACTAATGCATCTCTTTCAGTCTGGCTTAACCCATATTCCTGCTGGATACTTTCTGCAGCTGCAATAATTGCATTAAGCCAATCCTGCCAACCAACAATGAGTGCCTTAGCAACCTTATCTTTTAAAGCTACTTCTCTAACCTCTCTGAACTGGTAGTGTAGTATTGCACTAGCCTTTGCTAAAGCCTTAATATGCCCGGCTTCTCTCCTAACACTTACTCTCAAGAGAGGAAAAACTTTTTTACACAACAATAAAAACTCGTCATCAGCCAAGTTATGTAGTATTAACTCTATGCCTTCCTTCTCTATATTTTTCTTTAACAAAGTAAAAAATATATTAAATGCATTAACCCATCTCTCCCTCTCAAATATCCGTTCAACAACAAAATCAAGGTGTTTAAGTGAATCTGTAGCAGCCTCAAACCTTAATACATTAGATGTTTGCTGCTCACTTAGATCAACCTCAGCGTACAAAGTTCTGGTCCGGTCCTCTGGGTTAATCTCTATCTGTGTACTAGTAGTTATAATTACTGGGTCGCCCGGTATCTCTTTTCTCTGACTAATAATGTTACCTGACTCGTCTCGAACAGGAACATACAATACTATCTTGTTCTCACTCTTTATTACCCGGAAAGTATAGTTTCCTTCCTGTTTTCCTACATTCTCTTGAATATATACTATCTTATCTAGATTATTTACTTGAAGATATTCTAAGGCATGAGAGGTGAACCTAGTTATTCCATTCCTATCCCTATGTAGAAACCAATCAACAGGAAATAGTTGAAGTATTGATTTAACAGCATGGTTCTTACCTGCTCCTGATTCACCCCCAACAAAAATGCTAAGTCTATTGCCCCGTGGCAATAAGAGGCTTACACCTGAAAGTGCCAGACTTATAAGTAGAGGCGAATCACCTATATGTTCATATTTGTTTATGAAACTTAGTATATAGTATAATGGTTTATGTAGAATAGCATCAAGTTCCCTTCTAAAACTTTCAGCTTTTTCCCTTACCTGTTTCTCCTTATTTTCAAAATATTGCTTTATAACAAGTTTATATCTTGCATTCAGCTGTGGTAATACTTCCTCTTCAAGCCAGCCAAAGAACTCTGGGGGAGATACCTTAAGGTTCTTCCGTAAAAGCTTCTTGATTTCACTAAACTTCTTTTTTCTAATAATGTTCCTGATATTCTTTACAAATCCTTCAGCCAATAAAACGCCGTTACGGGAATCAAAAACCCTTAGACTATATATTGGTTCATTGAATTCATAGCTCGGCCTGCCATAAACAATCTGCAATATAACATTATTTATATTAATAGTTGCAATACTTGCAAGTTCGCCCTCAACCACTCCTATTTTATAACTATAATTCATCTTTTCTCACCTCTAGGGTAGGCTTTTAAATATCCGCCCTTAGTGAGATAGATCTTATATTTCTCAGTCACAATCTTCCCATTATGATCTTCAAGAATTCTCCTCAAGCTATATGTAGGCCTAGCCCAAAGACTGCCATCGTCATTCTTCTTCCATTTTATTTTCTCCAATTCTTCCTCTAGCTTAACCTCAACAGGCAGCTGCCTATAGGTTTCTTTCAGTTTCTCAAGCTCTTTAAGCAACTCAAACAATTTTTTATTAGCCTTCTCTAACAATGCATCATAGAGAACACTGTCTTCTACATCAAACACATCTAAAAGCTTCCTTAGATTAACAACCAGTAACTTCTCCCTACTCATCTCTCTCCTCAACCTCAACCAATTCGTATTCGACACCACATTTCAGACAAACTAAGCGGTCGGAGAAGAGTTTCTGAGAAAGGGTAGCTCCGCAGTTAGGACATCTAGGCCAATACTTGGGAAGCCGGGGCTTTTTACTGGTCTGCTTATACTTCTTCCTAGGCCTTGTTCTAAGCTGTTTCCTACATACAGGGCATACAGGTCTACCGTTTTTGTCAAAAACGACTTTTTCTTTTGGCCACCATCTATGGCATAAAGAGCAGAAATAATATCCATTAGAATACGGTGAAAAGATATGCAATAACCTACCGGGTTTAAATACTTCCTCTCTATTTTTTATAATGGTTCCTGTCAGCATAGCTGCCACCTTTATTTTTTATTTTTCTATTTTTTGATCGATTATCTCTCCCTGAAGAACAAAGTATCTTGCATCCACATCCTTCAAAGCATCTAGGATAGGGTTCAAAGCCTCTATCTCAAGTATCTCAATGAAGCTGTCTCCTAGCCGTGCAGCCCATCCGGCATCAATCATCTTCTTGATCACTTTTTGGAACCGTTTATTAGGGTAGACTCCTGATCCATTCTTTACTATCGGAGTGGGTACATCATAAATGATGAAAATCTTGTCAAGCTTCATGTTTTTCCACCTCTCCTATTTTTTCCTATTTTTTCCTCAGAGCCTTTTAGAAACCGGCTCCTCATCTCAGGATTCTCCTCAAGGATCTCCAATGCAAAATTGGCTAATTCAAGAACCTTCTCAAGAGAACTCCTAGGAACAGAAACAAATTCATCCATAACTAAACACCTTATGAAGTTGTAATATCCTATAAAGTTCATCTGCAGGAATAAGGTAAACCCTGCTTTCAGGAAGCTTGATAGCCTTGATTACCTTTTTTCTTATTAACCTCTTCAACTGTTCCTTTTTCAACCCGGTTCTTTCACATACCTCTTCTAGTGTAAAAAACCAACGGTTTTTTTCTCTCATCATGTTACCACAAAAATACTATTATGAAAGCTAATTATAAATATTTCGTTATTACTTTCATTATAAAAAAGAAAGTAAATAGATTAATCAAGGAAAAAACTTATTAACTTTCAAAAACATAATGAAAATGATGCCTAGAAAACTTGATCCTGAAAGAATAAATAAAATATTAAAAATATTGGAGAAACCTAAAACATTCGAACAGTTAAAAAAAGAGACAGGATTATCTGATGCTACATTATATAGATATTTAACATTTCTTAGAAAGCAAGGAAAGATTCAGAAAACAAACTTAGGGTGGATAGTTGCTACAGATGTAAAAAAAGCACGAATATCTACCTTAATTGATAAGCTAAAGAAAGAATATCCAGATATTATGTGGGAAAGAATTTTTCAATCAGATGATGGCAAAAAGATTCTAGATATTATTGACTGGATGAAAAATAATGTTATTCCATATGTGCAACGGATTCCTATTGCTAAACAAGGTTATTTTAAATTGATGGTAGATTTTCTTAGAAAAATGGATGATTCTAACTATGTTATTTATGCACTGCTTTTTTCTAAGATTTTCTCTGATGCATATGAGGGTTTAGAAA
This sequence comes from Thermoproteales archaeon, assembly GCA_021163245.1. Taxonomy (GTDB): domain Archaea; phylum Thermoproteota; class Thermoprotei; order Thermofilales; family Thermofilaceae; genus JAGGXB01. The sequence continues at coordinate 1,263 of JAGGXB010000063.1, read as the reverse complement.
TAGTAAAGGAAGAAGGATTTAAAGATTTAACAAAAGAAGAAGAAACCTTACTAAAAATATGGATTAATGCATTTGATGAAGTATTATCTATGTTTCATTTTAAAGATGAAACAATAGAGGTAATAGACAGTATAATAAGTGATAAAATAAGTTTCTTACAAAAAATGTTTCCATTCTATGAAGAAGCATTTATATCTTCATTGTCGCCGATACCTTCTATAGAAGTTTTTTATAACTTCATTAAAGATGTAGGTGGAGTTAGAAGAAGTCTTGGAACGAAAATACCATTGACTAAAAAGGAAAAAAAGCGATTAAAAAACATTCTTACAGAAGCTCTAAAGAAATTAAATAATAAATGATTTTTGTCTCCTTTATACTTTATGAAAGTTTTTGGGAAAACAGTGTATTTGTATTTTAATCTAGTGGTCCGTCTAAGAGAAGACCTTGAGGGAAGATAGAGGGGGTTATATAATATACTTATGTTATATTTCTTCTCGGAACTGTCTATAGCTAGCCTAGAATGTTACCGTTTTACCGTTACCGAATATACATCATATAATTATAATATATCAGGGCTTAATGAGTTAATTTAAATTTCTCAAAAATATCTATTTTAGTGATGCTGTAATGCCCGAGGATATACAGCATATATACCTTGATTCCTGTGTTATAATCGGATACATAAAGGAAGAAGATGAAAAACATAAAGTATCACAAAATATAATTTTTAGAATCAAGAGAATGATAAAGAATAAAACTATATCTGTTTATGTACCTAGTCTAGCTTTAGCAGAAGTCCTAGAAGAAATAACAGATGAAAAAATCTTCTATCGATTTAACAAACTAAGAAAAAAAGTTCTCCCCTTTAGATATCAAAACATAGATTTTGAAACCATAAATATAGCTTTAGATATTAGAAGGAAAGATGATCGGATAGAGCCACAGGATTCTCTCATAGTAGCTTCGGCTATAAAAGATCCTTACTCAATCCGTTTTCTAACTTTTGACTCAAAAATCCTTAACTCCGTTAGACTAAGAGAATATGTGAGAAGTAGATCGAATAGAAAGAAAAAACTTAGTTTTTCATCAGGTATCTAACAGTTTTTTATTCTCTAACTCTATTAATATCTTCTCTATGTCTTCTTCTGTGAAAGATGGTTTTATCTCATTCACAATCTCTATTAGCTTCTCTCTACTTATATGTTTATTATATTCATAGACTGACATGATTGTTGCAGCAACCTCAAGCCATTTCTCATCCTT
>JAGGXB010000093.1 GCA_021163245.1 Thermoproteales archaeon | reverse complement strand
TATAATAACTCTACTCTAATAATGTCTATAATAGAAAAAATTTCACGACAGGCTTAATTTTTTAATTATTATCACATCTTATCAATAAACTTTTTCTAAATTACGCCCCTAATCTATAAAAACAAAAGATATTTCAGTCTTCATCTAAAGTATCAAGAACTAGTATCCAATCTTCTTTAGGTCCAGAGGTAGGAGGAGTGAATTTTTTCTTTCCATTATTCTTATATCTTCCAATTCTATATTTAGATCCTGAAACTGGATCAAACCAATAAACTTCTACTTCTCCCGAAAGCTTATTCATGTCTATCTTAACAGATATACCTGTAGGTATATAGATATATGCATAGCTACCGTCTATAGCTCTACTAGAAACTATATGTTCCGCACCAACACCCGGATCAGACACTAAAATTGAATAATCTGGTTTTCTTAGTAAAGGTGATCTAGACATCAATAATTCCTTAGAATACCTCACCTGTTCAGCAGCCGGAAGATCCAACGCATTTTTCCAATGATAACGTGCAAAAAATAGAGGTCTATACTTTAATGGGTCATAAAACTGGAATACCTCGTTACACCCGTATGTAAAGCCAAATGCTCCTGAAAACAACGACCAATATGCTGCCTCCCTCACATCATGGTCATCAAACCTGCCGTTACTAGTCTTAAAGCCCACAGGGATATTCTCATATCTTAATTCACCATCTATACAAGGTTTAACAGGATATAATCTATAATCTCTTGCTATCATCTTATAATTAGGAAAATGTCTTTCATGATGTCCAGACTGCAACATATTAAAATCAAGCCAATCCTCGTCATGAAGCCACATAGACGACGATGTTCTACCCATAGGATGATAAGTTATTAGATGCTCTCCTTTATCTCCTTCTCTAATACCTTCTGCCATAGACCTCCAGATAGATAAATGTACATTATTTTCAATGGGTCTATCTCCACCAAGAACCCATATAATAGGCTTATTCCTATATCTTCTTCCCAAAAACTCGCCATATATTCTAGCATTCTCCGGTGTGAATATTTCTGGTCCAATACCCCATTTTTTATTAACCTTATCTCCCCAAGTGGGTAGGATAGCCATATATAAACCTAGCTCCTCTGCTTTATCTACGGCAAAATCAACATGCTCAAAATATTCTTCATTGGGATTTGTTGGATCATTGTTTATTAGTGGTAATACTCCATATGGATTTGGTTCTGAGAGCCCATTAAACCCTGATAAAATTACACTTTGTATTACTGTAAATCCTTTCTTAACCCTATTCTTGAAATAATACACAATTTCTTCTTTTTTCAACCTATGGAAAAGTTCCCAAGCAGTATCACCTAGGTAGTAAAATGGTCTTCCGTCTGCAGTTACTATAAAACGTCCATTTAATATAGAACCCTCTTTTCGATAAACCTTTAATCTAGGTAATTTATTCAAAGGCCATCACAATATTATAATATCTAACGAATGTATTATAAAATTTAAAAATACAATAGGTGTTAAAAATTATAATAGATTCTCATGTTCATCTAAAACATGGAGATATCAATAAAACCGAGTATTCTCCAGAATCCATAGTTGAAATCATGGATATTGTTGGAATAGACAAATCGATAGTTTTTGCCATGAGCACAACCACGAGAAGGTCTATTCAAATGGCATATAATGCTGTCAGAAAATTCCCAGATAGACTAATACCATATGTATATGCTTTACCTAGTTTTGAAAGAAGAGTATTGGAAGATATTAATCAAGCAGTTTCAGAATATGGTTTTAAAGGAATAAAAATACATGCTGGAGAATGCATACTTACAAATTATGTTATTGATCCAGTAATTAAATTAGCCCAAGAAAAAAACGTTCCATGCCTAATTGATTGTTTAGGTAAATATAAAGATATAGAAAGACTGGCTAGAACTTTTCCGAACACAAAGATTATAGTAGCACATATGGGAAAATACCTATGTAATGATCCTAAACTTATAGACGTTTTTATAGAGTTAGCTGAAAAATATCAAAATATCTATCTAGATGTTAGCGGAGTTATCCTTTTAGACAAAATTGTTGAAGCAACAAAAAGGTTGGGTGCCGAACGTTTAATATTTGGAACAGATGGTCCGCATAAAAAACCTACATTGATAGAATATGCCAGAAGAGAATTAGATAAAATAAAAAATTTACCATTAACTTCTGAAGAAAAAAATCTTATACTTGGTGGTTCTATAATAAAAATATTAAATATCTAATTCTATTTTTTAAAATCTGGAAACTCGATTGGTTTGTTTCCTTTCTCTATAGACTTTATAGACAAAGGTGTTAGTGCACTCCATGTAACTGCATCATATACATCTATCATAGGTTTTTCATTATTGAGTATACCGTTAAGAAAATCGAGAAAACCTAAAAAGTCTCCACCACCATGACCAAATTCTATTGCCAATTTCCTAAACCTTTTCCACTTCGGATGCTCAAATTCATCGATATACTTTTCTAAGTTTTCCCAGGATGCGTCCCCTGGAGATTTTCCCGGACTCCTCCCATTAATCCATATGAGAGCTTTTTCACCCCTATAACGTGATGAAATATAAGATGCTTCAGTACCCTGAAGATGATAATGTGTCATATTATGTGGACGGGCAGAGGAAGTATCCACTCTTATGTTTATCAGTACTCCACTTTCAGTAACTAGCACGGTTAATGTCGAGTCTCCTAACTTCCAAAAATCTTCCTTTGAACCAGGATGCTCAGATCCAAAATTTTCTTCTACATACTTAGCTAATGATCTATGCTTACTCATAAAACCTGTTAACTGGACTATTTTATCTGTCCTATTTATTCCTGACCATAATGAAACTGGTCCTGTTGCATGAGTAGGATAAGGATTGCCTCCACATATCTTAGCTAGCTTACCTCTCCATGTCAATTTGCCAGATTCAGTTAGTTTCAGATGTCTAACATCATGAATATATCCACCTTCGGCGTAAGTTATCTCCCCAAAAACGCCTTGAGTAACCATGTTTAAAACCATCATATTATACCTCATATAGCAGTAATTTTCATTCATCATATATAGAGCATTAGAATTTTTTGCTGCATCTACCAGTCTCCAAGCTTCTTCAAGAGTATAAGAAGCTGGAACTTCGCTCAAAACATTATAGTCTCTCTCCAATGCTTGTATTGCTTGTTCTGCATGAACAAATAAAGGCGAAGTTATAATAACGCTGTCAAAACCCTCAGCATCAAGCATTTTCTGATAATTCTTAAATGTTCTTATATCTGGAAAGTTTTTCCTCCACCACTTTAAAACGTTATCTAATGGATCGCATACAGCAACAAGTGAGGCTCTATCAGAAAAACTATCAATGAGTCTTAGATAAGATTTTGATCTTCTACCAGCACCTACTATAGCAAAATTAACACTATTATTCAAATTAATCACTAAAAATTTTTGGAAAAGAAGATTAAAATTATTTTGGATATTTGCGATAGCTAAAAACAAATCCCATGGTGTTTTTATGAAAGTTCTAGTAGGTTGGCCTGTATCAAAGCCACATCTCCAAATAATAAAAGACATAGCTGAACGATATAGCTGAAATAGATAGTTTAAACAAATGGGAAGAACTTGATGAAAAAATAGTTGATGCAGATATTGTAATAAGTGGATTTTTTTGTCTGATGAAATCATACTGAAAGCAAAAAATTGAAGTTTATACAAACTCCAATGGCTGGAGTCGACAGATTTAATTTTGACCTTTTAAAGAAAAGAAACATTTTACTTGCCTCAGCAAAAGGATGTAATGCTAGAGAAGTTGCAGAGCATGCTCTGGCATTGTCATTTGCTCTAGCTAAGAGAATAAGTTTTATGGATAAAATGCTTAAAAAGGATAATTGGGTTCCTTGGACTCCAGAAACCATGCTTGATGATTTAAAAGATAAGAACATAGGCATTATTGGTTATGGCTGTATAGGTAGAGAAATAGGTAAGCTATGTAAATCTTTAGGAATGAATGTTTATGCCATTAAACGTACTCCAATGCCTCCAGACAATATTGCTGAGTTTATAGGTGATATGGATTCCCTAGATTACGTTCTATCCCTCTCAGACTATGTTATAATTACTTTACCTTTAACTCCTCAAACTAGAGGAATTATTAACGAAGAAAAATTAAAGAAAATGAAAAAACTGCTTTTCTAATAAATGTTGAGAGAGGAGCAGTTATAGATGAAGAAGCTCTTTATCGAGCTCTCACGGAGAAATGGATAGCTGGAGCTGGTCTCGATGTATGGTGGGAATATCCACCTAGTCCTAATGCTCCTTCAAAACTTGGAATACATAAACTCGAAAATGTAATAGCTTCATCACATAAAGGAGGATGGACTCGTAGTGGAAGATAAAAATGTATTAGGTTTGCGGCCTAAAATATAAGAAGATATATTCTAGGTGAAAAAATAATAAATCTTATCGATTATGAAAATCCATATTAGTTTATCTAAATATTCAGAATTCTAGATATTAGAGAGACACTACTCTATCCTTTCTCATTTTAAACATTATCTTAAAAAGTGGCAAAATTATATTGTAAGTAGTTTCCAACATTTAAACTAATATATAAATCTATCTTTTACTTTTTTTCATCGTGCATATTATTTTTATGTAAAATAGTAAAACTATTATGCAATATTTCTTTAAAAATATTTTGGTGAAAAAATGAAAAAATATTTTGATGGTAACGATGGCGGCGGTGGAGGAGGGAAAAAACCAATACCTGATTTTCCGAGTCCAGATCCTACTTAAAAAATAATTTCAACTATATACAATTTTTTTAAATTTTGAATTTATACTATTTTTAAACGATATCGATGAAACAGTATAATTTTGTCAAAATCGATGGAAACGAATGGAGATTTATATCTGCTTTAGAAGAATCTAACTCAATCAGCGAAATAAGTAAAAAACTAAGACTGTCATACATCACTGTTTATAGGACATATAAACAACTAAAGGATAGAGCTGATTTATTCTTTTCTATAAACTTCCAGAAAATGAATTTATTACCAGTTTATCTCTTCTTTGATAACGATATCAATATAACACATGTAAATGAATTTGTTGTATCTATCCGCCAAGTTTATGGGATTAAACCGTATAAGATTGTCTATGCCTTAGTTCCATACATATATCTTAATAACTTTATTAAAATCTTCGATGAGAAACCTAGACTAATTATAAGAGGTTTTGAATTTTTAAGATGGAGAATTAGCTCAAGTTTTGTCGTATACCTGCCTTCAGAAAAAATCTTATTACCATTGTTTAATTCTTGGATAAGTGAAATAGAAAATATCTCATATAGTGTAAATGAATGGAAATATAGCGATATGTCTCCTGATTCGATAGATTTGATGATGATAATGGGTAAATATAAGCATCCTCTTGATTCAATTACAGAAGTTATTAGAAGGCTCAGGAAATATGATTCCTCTATTCCTCTTTTATCTAAACAATTATTAAGTTATCATTACCGAAAACATGTTACTTTATACTGGCTATACAATACAGTAAATCTATATCTGGACGCTAATTTTGTGCCATTTAGATTGTTTTATTTTAAAGGCCGTGAAGCACATATTGCTGCACGCATATTGGTTAGATTACCATCATTCTATTGGGCATTAATTGACATAAATAGAGCGTTGGTTTTTGGGCAACCTCCGGGTCATATGTTTGAGGGCTTATATAGGATTCTCTCATCATTTGATATAGATATGCCTCTTGGAGACCTTGTTGTGTCACTTGAAAATATAAGTAGGTTTATTCCACGTTTATGGAACTATGTTGATAGTAATAGATGGATTTGGAGAGATACTAGGGTAAAGGTACCGCATTTAATTTAATCCTACCTTATAAAGATACTTAAATAAATTATACCATAGCGTTATACAGTATTCTTATTATATCTGAAGATACTATCTTTTCTGGATTTAATGTTGTCTTCGGATTACGAACTAATTATTATACTTGTGGACTATCATTTATTTGTGAGAAATAAATGAACATACGTATAAGGGTCTTGTTTTTAGGAACAAAAAATATGGATGCAGGTTGGCCACATCATTTTTTTGATACTGAAAAGGAAAAAGAAAGAATTAAAGCTGAACTAATTAAACTTCAGGAAAAAATTAAAGGTATTGAGTTCTTTGGATGGGATCTGTTAACTACTGAGAATGATGTTAATGAAATAAGCTGGAGACTTGATGCAGATGGATTAATAATTAGCATATTAACATCAGAATTTGCATCACTTGGTCCAGATCTATTTAAATTATTGGATTCAGGAATTCCAGCCATAATTTACTCTAATCCATTTAGTACTTATTGGAATGGATCCGGACGTTTATATTTTGAAAAAAGAAAAGCTTACGTAATTGAGTCACCTGATATAGGAGATTTATTACCAGCATTAAAAGCCCTAAAAGCTGTCTCCCTATTAAATAAAACCAAGATGTTAATAGTTACAGACTGGAAATATCGAAAGGATAAATATGATCCTAGAATGGTAGAGCCTCGATGGAAAGGAAAAGAATATTTTATTACACTTAAACAAATCTTTGGTGTAACAGCTAAACTCATTTCTTTTCATGAACTATTACATGTTTATAACGATATACGTGATGAGAATACAGAAGAAATTATATCTAAGATAGAAAAAGAAGTTAATAAGATACTTGTTCCAAAAAAGGAACTTGTCAAAGCTATCAAAATGTATTTAGCTTTAAAACATCTAATGGAAAAATATCATGCAAACTCAGTTACGGTAGACTGTCTCGCCGGTATTCGTGAAAATAAATTGCCTATAGCTCCATGTTTAGCTCTTTCTATTTTCAACGATATGGGAATACCTGCAACATGTGAGGCAGATATAGAAACAATGATAGCAAACATACTTATTCATTATTTGACAGGCCGTCCTGGGTTTCAAGGTGATCCTGTAATTGATGAGAAAAATAATATTTTAATTGTAGCACATTGTACTAGTCCTTCTAAAATCTATGGTTATAATGTCAAAGGTGAAAAATTTGACATTGTTACTCATACTGAAACATGGAGAAATGTTGGCGTAAAAGTACGTATGCCTGAAAAAGGAGAGGCTACCATTCTAGATATAAGAGCTATTGTAGAAACATTTTATACTGGTTGGCCTTTAGTTCCGTCAGGAAGTATTTTTAAAGGATATTATATGTATTTTGATGATGCTGAAATAACTTTTAATCCTTATAAAGATTCCCCGAGAGGATGTAGAACAAAAATAGCTTTGAAAATAAGAGTTCCTCTCAAAGAGTTCTCTAATAACTTCTATGGGCATCATAGGTTAGTAGTACTAGGAAATTGGACTCGAGAACTAGAGATAGTTTCTAGGCTTCTTGGAATAAAATATCATAGGCTTCCCTATTTGCCTGTTATATAAGTGACATAATATTATTTCGTTTATTTGAAAATGCTCCAGAAAATAGATCTTATTGTATAAAATAATGTATGTTAAGATTGGAAGGGTGAAGCTTAAGAGGTAGTTATAACATTGACTCGATAACTCTATAACATAAATTATAAATTAGTTGTAATTGTTGTAATTTTAACTTATAATATTTAAAGTTTTTCTCAGAATTAATAATATTTAAATTTATCAAATGGTTAATCATATTGACAAAAATGAAAAATATAACGTTCTCAACAGTAGGTAAAAAACTGAGACTTGAGCGTATACTAGGGAAAGATAATAAGGCAGTCGTTTTTGCGTTTGACCATGCTTTTGAACATGGTCCTTCAGATATCCCTATTAATCGAATTGACCCAAAAGATGTTGTAAAAATAGCTGTTAAAAATGGATTTGATGCATTGATGACTACCCGAGGTACTGCTAGAGCTACATATAAAATTTGGGAAAATAAAATTCCACTCATTCTTAAGATAACCAGTAAAACTACTTTAAGACCTAAAGAACAACAGTTACTCCAATCTCCAATAGGTACTGCTGAAGATGCTATAGCACTCGGTGCAGATGCAGTTGCTGTAACAGTATATTGGGGTTCTCCTTATGAAGACATAATGATCAAGAACTTTCTAACCATATCAGAAAAATGTGATAGATATGGTATACCAATATTGATGCTAGCATATCCAAGGGGTCCGAATATATCAGACAGACATGATCCAGAAATCGTTAGGTATGCAGCTAGAGCTGGAGCGGAGCTAGGTGCCGATCTTATTAAAACTCACTATACTGGTTCTACAGAAACATTTAAGGAAGTTGTACGTGCTACACCTATTCCCGTATTAATGAGTGGAGGTCCTCGTAAAGATAATCCTACAGATTTTCTCAAAGTCGTCAGAAGTGTCATGGATGCTGGAGCTGCAGGATTAGTAGTTGGAAGAAATATTTTTCAGAGCCCTAATCCTGAGGAAATTTCGAAGGCTATAATCAGCATCGTTCATGAGAATAAAAGTGTGAAAGAAGCATCAAAATTTTTAAGTTAGGTAATAATCGTGTTTAAAGTATTAACTATTGGACATATTTTAGCTGATATAAGGGTCCTAGTCGATGATTTTGCTACAACCGATAGAGAAAGTAAAATTCTTAACATATCTAATGGTTTAGGTGGCTCAGCTGCTAACGTTGCATGTGGCATAGTAAAGCTTGGTGGAACAGCTAATATTATAGGCAAAATAGGTATGGATTCATTTGGTAGACTTGCAGTAGATGAATTGATAAAAAACCATGTAGATATAAGTGGAGTTAGAGTAAGTATGACTAAGCCTACAGGATTTACTATTGTTTTAATAAATCAACGTGGCAATATAATAATGTATGGTTTTTAAGGGTGCTGCTGAAAAATTAAGTCCAGAAGAAATATTACCTTTATTTTTTAAAGATGTTGAGTTTGTGCATATAGCTAGCTTAAGAATAGATTCCTCTCTTCATGCCGCGAAAATAGCTAAAGAAAAAAATATAGTTGTCTTATTTGATCCTGGAAGAGTTTTATCTAGAAGAGGAATGCTATATTCAAAGAAAATATTTAGATATATTGATATTTTACTAGTGAATCATGAGGAGGCAGAACTTTTAACTGGATTAAAAGATTTTAGAGATGCAGGTCAACTACTTTCTAAAGAAGGTATTAAAACAATTATAATAAAACTTGGAGGTAAAGGAGTGTACTATCTAAGTAATGGAAACGAAAATTTTGTGAAAGCTTACAAAGTCAATGCTATTGATACAATGGGTGCTGGCGATTCATTTGCATCTGGACTCATAACAATGTTAGGAAAAAAAGCTCGAATAGACGAAGCTATTAAGTTTGCTAATGCAGTCGCAGCCATAAAAGTTCAAAGGCTTGGTGCACATCAAATACCTATGATGGATGAAGTCGATGAATTTATAAGAAAACAAGGATAATATCTTGAGATGCTATGAGACAGAAAAATGTCATGATTATTTCTCATGGGGATGCTGACGGGGTAACTTCCGCGGCCATCGTGAAGTCACTTTACAGGAACGCGAAAATATTTTTTTCTCATCCTGCCGGCCTGTATGGCGACCTTAAAGAGATCCTTGATCCATCATATAAAATATATATTTGTGATATAGCTTTAAATGAGCCTCATATAGAAGATATTCTTAAATTTTTCGAAGAGTATAAAGATAAAATTACTTATATTGATCATCATCCGATACCCGTCGATAAAAAGATAATCGAAGAAACCGGAATAATATTTATACATGAAGAAAATGCATGTGCTGCTGAGTTAACTTTTAGATCTTTGGGAGTAGGATGGGAGATGAGTAGAGTTGCATTATATGGATCAATAGGTGACTATGCATTAAACACATCTTTTGTTAGGAACGCTTTATCTATGTGGGATATAAAGACACTCTTTCTTGAAGCAGGAATATTAATTTTAGGATTAGAATATTATAGACATGATCATGATTTTAAGAGATATATTGTCGAAGAATTAAGTAAAGATACTTTGCCGAGCAGTATAGAAAAACTAGTTAGAGCTTCAATTATTGAAGCATCCCATATAGAAAAAATGAGAGAAAAAATACCATCCATTCTAAGAACATATGGTGAGATAGCATATGTCATAGACCCTGGTGGAAGTTTAGGAACAGCAGCATTTTATGCATATGTTATATCAGGCAAGAAAGTTGGTCTCGCTGCCGGAACTAGGAGAGATAAATATATTATAAGTCTAAGAAGTAATAGTCCTAAAATAGATTTAAACATAGCTTTACGGAAAATAGCATCCAAACTAAATTGTAGCTGTGGAGGTCATCCTCATGCTGCAGGAGCACGTATAAATATTAAACACTTTGATGATTTTCTAAAAATGTTAAACGAAATAATAAATATTCAGACTAAACAATAATCATTGTTTTTTAACTGCTATATTGACAAGATCCAAATAGCTAATATCTTCTATAGACCCTTCCTGAAAAACAATTATATCTTTGTAATCTTCAATAAATTGTTCAACGCTTTTACCTAAATTAGAGGCAATAATTATTACAGGTAATCCCACATCTATATGTTCACCAAGAATTTTTATATATTCCATGGAATCTAACATTTCAACCTTTTTTATAAGAAATTGATTATATCCATCATTGACATATGCATTAAATAGATGAACAATTCCAGATTTTCCTATTATTTTATAATCATATTGAATTAATCCATTTTTTTGTGATTGCATGATATAAACCTGAAATGATGGTTTTTAAACCATAGATACTGAATATATACTATAGTCAAACCAAATATATATCTTTTATTAGACATTTTTCGATATATCACTAGAAATAAATACATTTTTTATAAAAAGAAAAAAGAATATTCATTTTACAGTAAAATAAAGGATAATGTTATCTAATCCTAAAGGTTAATCCCCATGCTCCTATACTTTCATCATCTCCCTTATCTCCTGGAAGCAATTCCTCATAGTTTTCAGCAACTTTTCTATATGCTTCGGCATATTCTTCGATTATTTCAGGCTTAAACTTTTTAAACCACGGCACAGTGAATACTCTCCTATTTATACTCTCTGAAACTGGTAAACTACCTGGTGGTTCTCTAATATCAACACCCTCAGGAAGATTAGCTATCCTTGTAGGCTTTCCATGATGATATACATCTATAGTGTTAAACAATGGATGAAGATGCAAAGGTAGATTGCATCCGGGTACACATGGTGCACCTTCAGCTCTTACCGCCTCACAAAACCTTGTTATAGATAATCCACCAAGCTCTTCCTTAACATAAATACCGTGTGGAGCATACCATCCTCCTTTAGTTGTACCAGACCCTTTTGGTGGTCTATGAGACCTTAATCCCGGTACGCCTTCCAATAAATCCCAGAAATAGTTCATAGCCTTATCTATTTCAGCCATTCTTTCAGGATAGTATTTAAGTTGCACGCGGCAAACAGCAGAAGTTAACTGATGCATTCTATATTTGTATCCTCCCCAAGGAAGTCCTGCACCAGCCTTAAGATCGGAACAGGTTATTGCATATTTATGTCTTTCATAATGTCCAAAAATTATAGCCCTTTCATAGATCCTCCTATCATTAGTAACCAATATTCCGCCTTCACCACATGCAAGAGACTTACCTGACATTAAAGAAAAAGCAGCAACATCGCCAAATGTACCAACCATTCTTCCTTTATATTTAGCCCCATGAGCATGAGAACAATCCTCTATAACCTTTAAGTTATATTTTCTAGCTATTTCCATTATTGCATCCATATCTGCTGGCATACCCAGGTAATGAACCACCATTATAGCCTTCGTTCTAGGAGTTATTCTCTTCTCAATATCATTTGGATCAATATTGAGAGTGTCTGGATCTATATCGGCAAATACTACAGTAGCACCAAGAGAATAGGCAGGCAGACATGAAGCCCAATATGTAATACTAGGACATATAATCTCGTCACCAACACCAATTCCTAAACCAAATAAGGCTGCATTGATAGCTGCTGTACCATTGTTATGAGCCAATGCATATTTCATACCTAGCCATTCAGCAAACTCTTGCTCAAATTTTTGTGTAACGTCAGTCTGAGACATTTTTCCTTCTCTAAGAACCTCAAGAACTGCTTCCTCATCCTCTTTTGTAATAATAGGCCATTTAAAGATATCTCCAGGATCAGATTTAACTGCTTTCGGCCCACCTAGAAGTGCCAATTTGCTCGTCATTTTTTCACACTATATATAACTAGGTTAAATACATATTTGAATAATATCATTATCAATATATAGTTTATTCAACTCTAATCCCTTTTCTTCCTTCCCATATTCCATGTAGATTACAATATTCCAAGACATAAAGAGTCCCACTTTTACTAACTTTAAGCTTTAAAGAAATCTCAGGCTCTGTATATACTGGAGTTAATATAATTGAAGCTAAATAAATCGGGTTAAATGCTTTGCCATCTTCATAGAAGTAGACATCAATCTTCCTAATACTATGCTGAATAGTATTTGGATGAGGTCCAACACTTATCTTTACTTCAAAGGGCTCGTCAGCCTTTATCTTTCCTTCTATTTCAATTTTAGGCGTATGTGACTCCACTTTAGTAATAGCTTCTCCACTAGCTTTTTCTGGAGTATATATTTAGTCCTTAAAAGAATTCATATTATTCACTTCTTAATATCCATATGTCATATATTATATTATTAAAGATAAATATATACTTTCTTGCATATATTAGCTAGGCTTTTCTACCTTAGTAAGTTCTTCAAGTTTCTTTAATACTTCTTCTACATGTCCTTTAACTCTCACATTACTCCATATATGTTATATAGCCATCAGGATCTATCAGAAAGTAGATCTTACAACACCATAATACTGTCTCCCATATTTTTTAAGCCTCCAAACATTATATCTCTTTAAAACAATGTGATCAGGATCACTGAGAAGAGTAACTTTTAGTTCATGTTTTTCAATAAATTTTTTATGACTTAAAACACTATCTGGACTTATACCTAACACTACAGCATTCCTTTTTAAGAAATCGTCAGGCTTTTCAGTAAAATCCTTAGCTTCACGTGTACATCCAGAAGTATTATCACACGGATAAAAATATAGAACCACCCATCCCCCTCTAAAATTGTGTAGACATACATCATTTCCATCCTGATCCTTTAGACAAAAATCTGGAGCCTTAGAATTAGGAAAAACTATGTTACTCATACACATATCATAAAGCCAATAATTATTTAAATCCTATTATATTTCTCAAGTACATCCCAAAGTTCTTCCTTAATTTGTTTATGTAGATCCATGATAGTGCCATTTTTCCTGTAAATAATTGCCGTATCTTTATCATCTAGAATTCTGCCAATAATACTGGCCTTAATACCATTTTCTCTTAAGTTTAATACTATTTTATTAGCCTTGTTTTTATCCGCTACAATCAACAAACTTCCGGAACTTATTAGCCTAAGAGGATCGATACCCAATACGTTGGCAATCTTTAAAGTAGCGTCAAAGAATACCATATCTTTTTCATAAACCTCTAATCCGTAACCTGAAGAAAATGATAGTTCCTGCAATCCCATTGCTATCCCTCCCTCTGTTGGATCATGCATAGCATGAACACCACCTGTATTAACAGCTATTTCTGCATCCCGAACAACGCTTATCATTTCCGAAAAATGTTTAGCCTCTTCGATGATGGATTTATCTATATAATTTAACAGTATATCTTCTAATTCATTTGCAATAATTGAAGTACCTTCAATCCCAACTCCTTTTGTCATTATAATTTTATCTCCAGGCTTACTATTACTTGTAAGAATAAGATCTTCCATTGATGCATCAGCAAAAGCAGTCATGGAGATAATAGGTCTATCTAGACCAGGAGTAAATTCAGTATGTCCACCTATAATAGATACTTTAAGTTCTTTAGCGACGGATGATATATCTTCAATTATCTCATCAAGTAAGTCTTTTCTTCCAATAGGCAATAGAATAACAGGTACAAGCCACTTAGGCCTAATACCACTCGTAGCTATGTCATTACACACTATATGTACAGCATACCAACCGATTCTTCTTATTGCTCCAGTAATAGGATCAGAATGAACTATAAGTAAATTTTTATTCATTTTTACAACAGCGAAATCCTCTCCTACCCTCGGTCCGAGAATTATACTTGCATCATCAGTCCTAAATTTTTCCAGAAGTTTTTCTAAAATAGCACTTGGTAATTTACCCTTTATACTAACCATAGCAGACTCCAAAATCTAAAAACAATAAAAATTATAAAAATTATAGGGAATAGACTTTCCTTACTGAAACCTCGGTATTTGCATTATTCAGATCAATAGCTAAACTTCTCGTAAACGGACCCCACTCCAAAAGATAACTATCTTCATCCTCCTCCGTCTTTAAGACAAGTTTAATAAAGTATTTTCCTTTTCTTTCGATAATATCTACACTATATTCTTTAACTATTTTCTCCTCAGAAATAAATATCACCCCCTACTTAACTCTTACAAAATATAATATAAAGGATAAAAAATAAAAATTTAGCCTTCTACTTCTCTTTTAAACAAAAACTATATCTTCCAGACCCTAGCTCTACGACCACTACATCTTCTTGCTCAACAATGCTATGTATACCTTTAATTTTCTCCTCAGTAACTTTATCTGGATAAACTAATGTTTCTCCTTCATATAGTTTTGACTTATGAATACTATATTTGGGAATATATAGTGTAGCCTTAGTATTAACTGGAATATTTACCTCGACTTCTACGACATTGTCTCTTTTCACTGTTTTTATTTCCACTAGACCACTGATTGTGTTTACCGATGCATGAACCCACTTTAAATCAAGAGGCAGATTAGGTTTCAATACAATTCTTCTAAATCCAGGATATTTTTCATCAATATTTATCCCACCTAGAAACTTGTAGAACCATGCATCTATACTACCAAACATTATGTGATTATGTGAATTCATACCCCCATATACAAGATATTCCCATCTTTCCCACACCGTCGTTGCCCCTTCTCGAATCATATACCCCCAACTAGGATAACTCTCCTGTGTTGCAATCTCATATGCTAAGTCTATTTTTCCATGATTAGCAAGCACATCGAATAGGAAACGTGTACCAATTATGCCTGTATTTAAATGCTTACTTCTTTTAACAATTATATCATTTACTAGTCGACTAAATATCTGATCACTTTTATCACGTGGAGGCATGTTAAAATATAGAGGTAACACGTTAGATGTTTGACTATATTCAAATGTTTTACCTTTATAAAATGCACCTCTTTTATCTTCAGTTAGATACTTTTTATTAAAGGCTTCTTTGATCTTTTCAGCCAGTTCACTGTATTTTCTAGAATCTTCTTCATATCCTAGAATCGATGCTATCTTTGATAAAAGTAAGCTGTCATGATAAAAATACCATGTAGAAGTTAATTCTTCAGGCGTATCTGACGATCTTATATGCATTGGAGGACACCAATCTCCATACTTAACTATCTTTACAATATAATCTTCACTCTTTAAGTGAAGGAAATCTACCCATTTCTTTAAACCTTCATATATTTTTTCTAAGATTCTCTTATCTCCATAGTATAGATATAGATACCATGGTATCGTTATAAATGCGGTACCCCATGCTGGATCAGCGGGATAATTTTTCCAGTATGGAGGAACAACATCTGGAACACTTCCATCCTCATTCTGAGCAAGTAACATATCATCTATCCATTTTTCATAAAAACTGGGCATCCAAAAATTATAAATTGCCTCCTCAGCTGAGAGCTGGGCGTCGCCCATCCATCCCATTCTTTCATCCCTTTGAGGACAGTCTGTGGGAACACTCATCAAATTACTAACTTGTCCCCAGATGATATTCTTATGAATTTGGTTTATCAATTCATTAGAAGTTACTATACTTCCAATAGGTTCAACAGATGAATGAACCACTCTTGCTTCCAATGTATCAATACTCGGTGTTCCTGGAAATCCTGTAAGTTCAACATATCTAAACCCATGATATGTAAAGTGTGGCTCATAATACTCAATATCTTCTCCTTTCAAAATATAAACATCGGTAGCTTTTGCGCTTCTATTAGGTTCTACGTTAAGCGTACCATCAGGATATAAAAGTTCTGAATATCTCATTGTAACTCTAGTACCTCTTGGACCAGATACTTTTAATCTAACCCATCCCGTAAAATTTTGGCCAAAATCATAGATATATACTCCTGGTTTAGGAGAAGAAACTTTGACTGGAGATATTTTCTTTATAACTTTAATTACTGGAAAAGTTGCCTGAGAAACTAATCTCCCTCCAGGTGCTTCAAGTAACTCAGCTATCTTCCAATCATTATCATCGTATCCAGGTTCATTCCAACCCTCTTTTTCAAGCCTGGCATCATATACCTCTCCGTCATAAACACTATCTGATACTATAGGTCCATCTGATGTCTTCCAAGTTTGATCTGTACCTATAACCTCTATATCATCGTCACTATACCATATTCTAATTTCAGCAATTAGTTTTTTAGGACCGTAACCATATTTTTCTATATATCTACCATTTCCCAATATAACTCCTATAGTATTCTTCCCATTTCTAAGAAAACTAGTTATATCATATACAGAATATAAAACTTTTTTCTTATAATCCGTCCATCCTGGATCCAAAACCCTATCTCCAACTCTTTTTCCATTAATATATGCTTCATAATAGCCGAGCCCGGTGATATACAATCTAGCTTTTTTAAAATCTTTCCTAATGACAAAATCTTTCCTATATAATTGTCCTCCCCCAATCCATTTTGCTGTCCATTCATCCTTTAAAAAAGCTGTTTCAAACCATGCTGGCTTTGAATACTCACTCACATTTCCTTTATTATCCCACCAACGAACCTTCCAGTAATATCTGGTAAAACTTTCGAGAACTTTTCCATCATAAACTATGTTAAAAGTCTCTTCTGACTCTACCTTACCTGAATCCCACATATCGCCTAGATTCTTATCTATGAGTTCCTTACTAGTAGCAACTATAATTTGGTATGCTTTCTGTGTAATATCTCTTTCTTTATGTCTTAAAACCCAAGAAAATCTAGGTTTATAGATATCTATACCTAGTGGATTACTTGTATATTCGCATCTTAGGTTATATGGAGGAAATATATTTTCAGAACTCATTTTAATCTTGTTAACTCTCGAAATAAACTCTAATAAAGATTGTTTTACAACACTTCATTTTTTAATATGTGCAATAACTAAAGAATATCGGTGAAAACATGGTTTATAGAGTAGGTATTGTTGGATGTGATAATTCTCATGCTGTAACTTTTGGTAAAATGTTTAATGATCCTACAAATGAGAAATATGTAGATGGTTTTAAGGTAACACATGTATATGATCCAGATAGAGCTAAAGCAAAAGATGTAGCTAGTAAAGTTTGTATTGAAAATATAGTAGATACGATAAACGATATGATAAACAAAATAGATATAGTCTTTATAGAATTTAGAGACGGTGCATTACACCTAAAGTATGCTAAACCATTTATAGACGCTGAAATACCTCTATTTATAGATAAACCTTTAGCGGCAAATCCGGTTGACGCAGAAAAAATTGTATCTTTAGCAAAAAAGAAAAATGTCCTACTAACAAGTTTCAGTGTGTTAAGATTTTGCGATGAAGTACTTGCTGTAAAAAATAAGGAAACTATAAGACTAGGAGTTAATGGTCCCGGTGACCCTGACAGCCAATATAGTGGACTTATTTTTTATGGAATACATGTCGCTGAGATAATTAATACAATTACAGGCACAAAACTAAATAATGTATATGCAATAAGGAAAGGAAAAACGGTCTCAGCGTTAATATGGGGAGAAGACTTACCATTGGTAGATGCCAGGATATCAAATGATGTCCCATATACTTTTAGTCTTGAAATATTTGCTAAAGATTCAGTAAATTATCTAAAGATCAGTGACTTTCAAGAATGTTATCGTAGAGGATTGATTAAGATTAGAGAAATGCTGAACAATGGAAAATGGCCTATATCAGATGAAGACCTAATATATCCTGTAAAACTAGTAGATGCAATAGATAGAAGCTACAAATCAAATAAAATAATTAAAATTTAATCTATGGTTCAACGACTGGCGGCGGCCACATAGCTAGTATCTCATGAGATGGAACAATCCTAATCTTTGGTTTTATATATAATCTGAACAAAAGATCTAATAAACTAGGCTTTGGTGGCTCTAACACTCTTATAGGAGCGTCCTCCGGCAAACCAGCTAACTTTTTCGTTATGTTTATAGCATCATCATATGTTCCTATCTCATCAATTAAGCCGACTCTTTTTGCCTGTTTCGAAGTATAAGGTCGTCCAGTAAAAACTTCCTGATCAATAATAGTCCTATATTTTAATACTCTTTCTTTGAAAATCGAGAAAAATTCCTGTATTATTTCTCCATATATCTTCTTATCCTGATCTGTCATGTTCCTATAAGGTGAACCTATATCTTTAAGCTTACTAGATTTAAAAGTATATACTTGGATTCCCAATTTATCTAAAAGTCCTTTATAGTTGATAATCACGGAATAAACCCCCACTGAACCTACCAGACTACTTTCACTAACTATAATTTTTTTAGCTGGTAATATAACCATATAAGTGCCAGAAGCACCATAACCTTCAACATATGCAACGACAGTTTTTTTATAGGCCAGTTTTTCTATTTCATAAAAAAGTTTTTCTGAAGCAGAAACAGTTCCACCCGGGCTATTTACATAAAGTAGAACCGCTTTGATAGAGGGGTCTTTTATAGCATTTTCAATTAAATTTATATATTGTTGTACGCCTGTTGTACTTCCTAGAATTGTAAATCCTTGCGTATCAGCTAATGCACCTTGAATTTTGATAACTCCTATAGATTCAATATTTATCCTTTCGAATCCTATAAAGGTACTTGGATATATAAAGGACACAATTGCAACAATTATAATAGCTATAATAGCTAATGCAACAATCATAAACAAACTTCTATCGCTTGATTTTGTAGAATATGGTATTTGTGCATTCATAAAAATCACCGATATCTAGGATATTGTTGATCATATATTATAGTTTTTTGAACATTCGAAAGTCCATTATATATAAATAATGATATAACTACCTGAAACATATTTCCCAGAATAGACAAGTATAAATTTCTAGTGCTATTCATGCTTATTATGGGAGAAATAACGACTGCTAATAAATACATTATGCTTCCATATTTTAGCGTTTTATTTTTGTAAACAATGGATAAATCATATATAGCGACTGACTCAAAGATATAGCCGACTGAGAAAAATATAGCTGTAAAAAATAGAATAAGTCTCAATTCTTTATTACTATCAAAATTTAATTGGTATATATAGGATGGATTATTTAAAAAAACAGTGATAAAAACTATAATCATAGCTAGCAATCCTAATATAGGAAATATCAAAATCGCTAATCTAGTCCAGCAGTAAAAGTTTTTAATCTTTAGCTTACATAAATAACCCCATCCCAATATCTTGAAAACCCAAATAGTTAGACTTAATATCATAGAGAAAATTCCTAAAATTGACACGAGAAGAATTCTAATGATATCAAAGAGAGATCGGGGCTTTAAAATAACTATTAAGATACCTATTATTGAAAATATTATCTTCCAGAATTCCGAGCTTTTAATTTTTGAGATTCCATTATAAAGATGCTTTGCCATCATAGTTTTCTCCTTTACAATTATAATAATATAAATATATGAAATTTAGCACCATTATTTCTATGAATAAGATAAAAATAGCATTAATTGGTTGTGGAGGTATAGCAAATGCACATGTTCAAGGTTATTGTGAACTTTCCTTAAATGGTTTAAATGTTTTTGATATTGTAGCTACAGTTGATGTAAATGAAAATAACGCGATTGAAAAATCTAGGAAAATTGGAAGTTTCCAGGTTAAAAAGCCTAAGATTTATACTTCTATAGACTCATTTTTATCAAATGAGGAAGTTGATGCTGTTGATATATGTTTACCTCATAATCTCCATCATGTAATAGCGACAAGATTTCTAAATGAAGGAATAGATGTAATCATTGAGAAACCATTAGGTATAACTATGCGTGCCGCAAGGATGATTATTGAAGCAGCTAATAAAAATAATAGGATTCTATCTGTCGCAGAAAATTATAGGAGAAGTATTGATAATAGAGCTATATGGTGGACTATTAACAAAGGACTCATAGGTAAACCTAGGATTGTATTATGGTATGAAGCTGGGTGGAACCCTATTCCATGGGGATGGAGAGAAGATAAATTCATAGCAGGAGGAAGCTGGGTATTTGACGGTGGTGTTCATCTAGCAGACCTGGATCGTTTTCAGTTAGGAAAAGAAGCCGTGGAAGTTTATGCTGTTGCAAAGCTATATGAGCCCTTAAAGAAAGGTGTTAAAATAACAGTAGATGATATGACTATGGCTATAATAAAGTATGAAGATAATATAGTTGCACAGTGGTTATGGACTCGAGTAGCTCCTGCTAAACACATATCTAACAGGATAATTTACGGATCTAAAGGCGCTATATCTCGAGAAGGAGTTAGAATAATTGATGAAAACGATGAAGTAAAGGAAATAGGTATGCATTTACTTAGAACGAGAATGCTAAATGATCTAGATAAAGGTATTAAGAACAGATGGTTCCCTGCAAACATATATGCTAATACTTTTGCTACAGAACTTTATGATTTTTACAGAGCTGTAATTGAAAGACAGAAACCTGAAGTAGACGGTCTGGAGGCTTATAAAGACATGGCTATTCCTCTAGCTTTCTATGAGTCATCACTTTTAGATAAACCAGTATATGTCAAAGATATTGAAAACTTAACTATTGAAAACTATCAAAAAGAAATAAATGAAAAACTAGGTATTTGATTTTTTATTATCTTTAGATAATTCTTCTAAACCCTTTACACCTAAAATATTTATTGAGGGCCCTGCCTCTGGAATATTGGTAGGCACAAAGATTAAAGTGTTTGTACCCGGTTGCTGTCCTATCTCATAGATCATGTTCATCCATCTTAACAATAAAGCTGTTTTATTCTCCTCATATAATTGAGCAGCCTTTAACATAAGTTCTGCTGCCTGCCATTCGGCTTTCGCCAATGTTATTCGGGCTTGTCTTTCTCGTTCAGCTTGCGCCTGTCTAGACATAGCATCCTGAAGAATCTGCGGAATTATTACATCCTTCACTTCTACAGATATAACTTTTATACCCCACTCCTCTGTTTTTTCATCAATAATTTTTCTAAGCTCCTGACCAACCATCTCTCTATGCGATAACAATTCCTGTAATTCTATTCTTCCAATAACCTCTCTCAAGGTTGTTTGTGCAGCCCAAAGCGACGCTTGATAATAGTTTTCAATATTTAAAATTGCTTTTTCAGGATCAATAACTTTAACATACATTACAGCGTCTACATTTACTGGAACATTATCTTTGGTTAAGGTTTGTTCAGAAGAAAAAGATATTGTCTGTATACGTAGAGATATTTTATTAGGAATACGATCTATTAATGGAATAACATATATTATACCAGGTCCTTTAAGACCTATATATCTTCCGAGCCTCAAAATAGGAGCACGTTCCCATTCTTTTATTATCCTAATACCACTAAGAAAGAACACAATGATAAACAACCCTAAAAAAGACCAAAATATGTACGGCATTAATTCTAAATCTTCCATTTTTTCTGCGCCAAATAATATAATTACTAATCCTCTATTTATACTTCTTTTATCTTCTCAACTAACAAAGTTAAACCTTCTCTCGACACAACTTTAATCCTTTCCCCTTTCAATATTTTTCTTTCTATAGATCTAGCTCTCCAATATTCACCTAAAACTCTAACCTCTCCTATTGGATCTATATCTGTTACAGCTAATCCTTCAGCACCTATCAATTTTTCAGGACCAATATGTGGTTTTTTCATCTGTACCTTAGCTACTTTATATACAATGATAGAAAATATACCGGCGATAAATATACCCGAGGCAAGTATATAAAGCCTCATCGCTTGTAATATTGAAGAAGAAATAAGGAAATTGTTTGAAGGTATAAGCATAAGAGATCCAAATATTATTAGAGACGCCCCTGCTAAAACTAAAAAACCAATATGTGTTTTTAACTCAAGCAAAGTTAATAAAAATCCAGTTAAGATAAGAACTACACCTATCCATTCGACACCTATCAGACCTAAACCAGCTAAGGATAATAGTGTCATTACACCTCCAACTATTTCAGCTCCAAAACCAGGTGTTTTTAAACCGATTAAGAAAATATATAAACCAAATATTAACATGAGGATAGCAATTAAAGGATTTGTAATAACTTTCAATACTATAATTTGAGGACCTTCACTATATTCTACAAGGACTGCTTTTCTAATATTTGAAAAATATATTTCCTTTCTATATTCTGATGATTTAATGTCTTTATCTACAAGTTTCCAAATTTCTTCACCTTTAACAGTATACAGAACAAGCTTCTTATTTTCTAACTTTTGAAGAAGAGATTTTATGTCGTCCGCTATAATATCGATGACATGGTATTTTTTGGCTTCTAAGGCACCTATATTTATATTTTCCCTTACAAACCTTTCAGCTATACTCTCATTCCTTCCATGAAGTCTAGCATTATGGCGAAGAAGAGCTACAATAGCATTAACTATCTTTGTTTCATTAATAAAGTTGATACCTGTAGGTGTAATCTCTACTGGCTGTACTGAACCAATAGTTGTTCCGCTAGCCATGACAGCAATATGAGAGGAAAAAAGTAAAAATACACCACCACTCCATGCTACTGCTCCTCTAGGATAAACAAAACTGCATATAGGAACACTCGATGTTTCAAATAATGTAACTATTTTCTTTATTGCTTCGAGTTCACCCCCAGGAGTATTAAGTTTAATTATTATAAGTCTTGCCTCATGTCTTTCCGCATAGGCTATAAGACTTTCGATATATTTTACCGAGGCTAGATTAATCTCTGTATCGATATAACCAGTTAAGACTACATTATTGGGGTTCTCGTAGAGAGATAAGATATCATTGCTATAATAAAGAAATATGAGCAATAAAAATACTGCTAGTACTTTTTTCATACGTTTATC
>JAGGXB010000043.1 GCA_021163245.1 Thermoproteales archaeon | reverse complement strand
TGGTTCTTATTGTCATTGATACGTTTATTCCAATATCTACCATCTTTGTTGCTAAAAAATACGCCACAGTAGATGGCCCTCCAATATCGAGAGGATAGTTACCAGTCATTTGCACTATATTAATCTTCATTGTATAACAATTTTTGAATTATTTAATAAATATTTCTGAAAAAATATTGATTGTTAAAAAAATATGTATTTCTAGCTTAATAATCGTTTAAATGTTAGAATATTCTTTTCAGTTGAGACAATTATTTCTTCTTCAGTTTTGTCTACCCTTTCTAAAATCACTGAAATACGAGAAGTATCTTTAGTAGACTTTTATCAGTAGTGTTCGATATAGCGTTTGATCAGATATATTTTATGCTTCGTATTTTAGTTCTTTTCTCATATAAATTTTTAGAATCATTTTTAAATCTAGGTATACTTTGTTTAAAATGATTAAAATGTATGAATACCTTATTTATGCAGATAAGAATAATCCTCGTAAAGGAGAAGGAGATATAGTTGTCTTGAAAGATGGTACATTACTTTTAGTTTATACAGAATTTTATGAGGGTTCAAGTGATTTTTCACCTGCAAGAATAGTTGCACATAAATCTTATAATAATGGAGAGAGCTGGAGCAAAAAATATGTGTTACAGGAAAATATTGGAAAGAATAATGTTATGAGTGTTAGTTTGCTGAGATTAAAAAATGGTAATATAGCGTTTGCATATGGTGTAAAAAATTCTTTTGAAGACCTTAAGTTTTATCTCAGGATATCTGAGGATGAGGCAGAGACATGGAGTGAACCTATAGCTATTACAACCGACAATGGATATTTTGTTATGAATAATGACAGGCTTGTCCAACTAAATTCTGGAAGAATAATAGCTCCAGTATCTACATATCAAGATATAAAGGAGCATTCTAAATGGAAATCATTCATTTATTATTCTGATGACGATGGAAAGAGTTGGCATAAAGGAATAAGTGAGGTTAGATTTACAGAACGTATCAAAAGCAGAGTAGGTCTCCAGGAACCTGGCATCGTTGAGCTTCGAGACGGAACATTGATGATGTATATGCGTACAGGGTTAGGCTATATTTATGTATGTTATTCAGATGATGAAGGGGAACATTGGAGTAATCCCGAGCCATTAGATGATATAAAAAGCCCAACTTCACCGTCGACAATTAAAAGGATCCCGAACACAGGTGATCTTATGCTTATATGGAACGATAAAAGGAATTTCCAACTCGAAACCTTAACAAGAAGGGGAGACGATATAATAGATAAAAACTTCCAGCATAGAGCACCTCTAACTTTGGCTATATCTAAAGATGAGGGTGCTACTTGGCATAAGATTATGGATTTGGAGCCTAGTTTAGAACATACATATTGTTATACTAGCATAACTTTCAAAGAAAACTTTATCTTTCTAAGCTATTATTATGATTTCTCCCATTTAAAAATTGTAAGGCTCACTATAGACAAAATATACTCTTTTTAAAATAAATTAAAATATTTTTTATCTTTAGAATAAAGTGTATTTATGTCTATGTAAGAAATATTTTAATTATGGAATATGAAATCACTACGTTAAAACCGGAAGATTTTGAGGAAATGATGCTTTTTCTCGAAAAAAGCTATAGGCATTACCGCGACTATTTTCCTTTAAGGTATCCACATGTATGGCGTAAGGATACTCTAGACTATGATAATAAGTTAATTTTGAAGGTCAATAATAAGATTGTTTCACATGTAGGTATATTTGATCTTACTTTAATCTGTGGAGATTTGAAATATAAAGTGGGTGGAATAGGAGGTGTGGCAACACTCCAGGAGTATAGGGGAAGAGGGTTTATGAGTATTCTGATGAGAGAGGCCATTAAAAGGATGAGGGAAAAAGGTTATTTATTTTCTATATTATGGGGTGATCGTCAAAGATATGGGCATTTTGGATATGATAGTGCAGGAAGAAACATCTCTATTTCTATCTCTTCGCGTTCTCTTAGGCTTGAATATAATCCTCGAATAGTTGATTATAGACAATATTATGGTGAAGAAGAATTATTGAGAAAGATAATAAAATCACATAATAAGGAGCCTTTGCTAGTTTATCGAAATGAAAGAGATTATAGGTTGATCTTTAACAAAAATGATTTGATGACTTATGTTTCGGAAAATGGATCATATATATCCTTTTATCATAGTAGTCCTTCATCAATTGTTGAGCTAGGAGGAGAACCTGAGGATGTTTTATCGCTTATATATACGATAATTAACACTGTCGGCAAAGATAAGGGATTCGGATCCGTTACAATAAATCTTCCATATTATCCTTATGATCTTATGAATACTCTCGTGAGGGTAAGAACTGGATGGAGTATAGGAGCAGTAGGACTAGTGAAAATACTGAATTTGAGAAAATTAATAGAAACCTATAAACCCTTATTGGCGGAAAGATCAAGGAATATAAGCATTAATTTCATGCTTGAGATAAAGGATACCGGGGAAAGCGTCAGTGTATCAATTCAAAGGGGAGATATTGATGTATCGAATAGGAGAGACGGATTTAAGAAAATTGCTTTGAGTGAACGTGAAATAACAGAGTTCTTATTTATAGGACCAGAAATGGTCGGTATAACAGACAAACTGTATAACCATTTATTCCCATTACCATTTTATGTATGGAGATTAGACCATATATAAAAATATTAAATTAATTTTTTATAGACTTCTAGAGCTATCAGTAGATGCCCTGTCCTATTAGGATGTACTGGTTCAGGAGCAAAGGTTTCTGGCTCAACCAACTCTATTCTCTTCTGAAATACTTCATGTAAATTTATATACATGGTAGAAAATTCTTCGGAAAGCTTTTCTACCTTGCTTATGTAGGATGGTATAAGACTTAAAACCTTTTTTCTGAAGGTATCTAAGGTATTGGCTTTACTGATATAGAAAGGTGACATTAAGAGGATATCAGAGTCAAGCTTTTTAACGGTTAGCTCTAATAAACTGTAATAATTTTTATAGTAGTGTTCTGGAGAATATATTTCTTCTCCTCTAACATATCGATGCAAATCATTAATTCCTATAAGAACAGAAAGCTTATCTGGTTTATGAAATATAACATCGTCTTCCCATCTTTCCTTTAGATCAATTATAGTGTTCCCACTTATTCCTTTATTTATTATTGTAAGTTTCAATTCTGGATTATTTATCTTTATCAGATCATCAAAAAACAATACATATCCGTTGCCTAAAGGAGGAAATTTGTCTCTTCTAAAACAATCAGTTATGCTATCTCCTATAAATAATATTTTGTTTCCAGAGGTTGTTTTTGTCATGAAATATCATAATTTGAAATAAACTATAAAATATTACTCTTTAGAGACAACGTTTATTGTATAATGGAATATCTGCCATACAATTTAACATCTAAAAATATTTTCTATTCAAAGATTTTGAAAAACTAGTTTGATTTCTTTTTAATTTTGAAGATATAATATATTATGGATAAAGCTATTAGTCCCACTGCTGCCAATGAGAAATAAAGGATTTTTTCTTTGTTTTTTATACTGATTTTAAGTATGTTTGATTTCGTTCTACTATTTGAAACATATATCTCATATTCTCCAGACTTTAGGTCTAACGAAAAAATCCTTATTCCGTCCTCATTACATCCAAGGATACCTACTATTTTATCATCCACATGTATTCTGAAAAGACTGTATGGATTTTTTTCACCATTATAAAAACATGATACTTTAAAGACAGTTTTTCCGTACGTAGTTACTAACGAAATTTTAAGTTTATCGGCTTCACTGATATTGTTTAGCCATTCTCTATTTTTATCGATATATTTCATTAACTTAGACCAATTAAAAAGAGGCCCAGGATCTGTATGATGACTTCTTCCTCCGCCTAAACTAGGATTATTTGGGTCAGGTACCTGAGAATGCCCAATAATTCCTGAATCTTCATTTGGATTAGGAGGAGCAATCCCATCGATATGCTTAAGACTAATGTTATATTGATTTGCAAGCCAGATTAAAAGTTTTGATAGTTTATCATACAATGAATCAGGCCATATTGTTTCGTTTACATAGCCTTCGATTTCGATACCTATGGAATGCCTGTTGTATTGTAGATTTCCGGCATGCCAGGCAACATCTTTTATTTTTACCATCTGTACAATTTTTGAACCATCTTTAGATATCACAAAGTGGGCAGAAACTCTAGATTTAGGGTTCTTGAACCATGACACAGTTGCTTGAAATGATCCTTGAGCGACATGGATTATTATCCACCTGATCTCGTAATCGTTTTCTCTATTGCTTTTTGAATAGTTTTGTTCATCTGCTGGTTCCCAAGAAGAAAAGGGATAGTCTGGTATAGTATAAGTCACGCTACTCACTATACTAATAATTAATATGAGGACGATAAGGTTTTCCTTACACATATTTTCTACTAATCAAATTATAGGTAATATATAATTAATGTTAATATTGTTTTAGATCTTCCTTATGATATCTTCCATTAACCTTTGCATCTCCAGAATAGCTTTTGGAACAGGATTTTCTGAAACATGATCACTTACTCAGTTAATTTTACACCCATCAAAAATGATTTCATATGTAAAATAGTCTGCTGCTCCGCTCTTAGCTCTAAATTCTTTATTGCAATAGGTTTTTACATCAGATACAAGTTTCTTCAGAGTCACTAAATCTTTCTCTAAGAGTCTTTCCTCAATTTCTTTATTTTCTTTTTTGTTTATGTATAATAT
>JAGGXB010000058.1 GCA_021163245.1 Thermoproteales archaeon | reverse complement strand
TTATTAATGAGGACTAAGACCATTTCAAAACGAGAAAATGTATTGAGAACAATAAATTTTAATTATCCTGAGTATATTCCGTCTTATATCTCTGTTTTTTGGCCATTATGGAACATATATCGTGAACAACTTGAAGAAATTGCTTTAAGATACAAGGATTTCTTTGGTAATTTTAAGCCGGGTACAATAAAATATGATAAGAGGAGAGAAATAATATATATTGATGAGTATAGGAGTGATGCTTTTGGATGCGTATGGCATTATACTATTAAGGGTTATGAAGGCCAGGTAGTTAAACATCCGTTAAGTAATTGGAAGGCTTTTGAAAAATATGAGTTTCCAGATCCTGATGAAGGTGTTCCTACTGAAAGTAATGGGATTATTCCTTGGGAAGATATATATGAAAAAATGGAGCGGGCCAAGGAGTCAGGAAATCTAGTTGTTGCCGGCATGCCTCATGGTTTTTTCTTTCAGAGACTCTATTATCTTAGGGGTTTTAAGAATTTTCTAGTTGATGTCGTTAGGAAGCCTGACAAGTTTTATCTACTTGTAGAAAAATTGACTGAGTATAACTATGAACTCGTTAAGAGATTTTTAAGGTTTAAAGGCATTGATTATTTTTCATTCGGTGATGATCTGGGTACACAGGATAAGATGACAATTAGCCCAAAGAGTTTTAGAGAATTTATCTTTCCAGCCTATAAAAAGATATTTGGACTGATAAGGTCTCAAGGAATACCTGTTAGGCTTCATACAGATGGTCATATAATGGAGATCGTTGATCAACTTATTGATGCTGGAGTATCTGTTCTTAACATTCAAGATCGCGTAAATGGTTTAGAGAATATTGCAAAAATAATAGATAATGGAGTTGCTATTGAGCTAGATATTGATCGACAAAAAATGATACCTTATGGTACTCCGGAAGATATAAAGAATTATATAAAACATGTAGTTGATATGTTAGCTAGGAAAAAGGGTGGTCTGATGTTAGAAGCTGAGGTTCATCCACCTACTCCGATAGAGAACATAAGGGCTATAGCTGAAGCTTTTGAAAAATATATGTGGTTATAATTATTCTTTAAGTGTTGACAGGATAGGCATTCTGATTGATAGATCTATTATTATTAGTGCTATAAATGGTAAGGCAGGATTATAAAAAGCCCATAGATAACCTCCTATTAATGGTGCAGGTGCTCGTGTAAGGCCTCTTATAGTGCTTATAATTGCTCCCCATCTTCCTCTCTGTCTCGGGTAAACAAGCTCCATTCTAAGGCTTGTCCAGGCGCCCATACTACTTGATACTATACCTCTTAGAAAGAATGCAATATAAATGTAAAAGATATTTGGAGCAAACGCTATCATTAGAAAATAAATATATAGTAGTGGCCTGGTTAAAAGTATTGTTTTCTTCCTTCCTATTCGGTCAGCTAGTTTCCCCATGGGTATAGAGGAAGCAGTATAAACAATATTTTGTATAGACCCAAACAATCCAAGATCTAAAGCTGTTGCTCCTTTAAACTCTGCAAGATAAAGCATTATAAAAGGTTGTGCTATTCCAAAAGCAAAAGCACCTAGAAACTCTACTAGCAACCATCTTTTTGTTTGTGATAAATTCATTACATCTCTGTAATCTTTCATAAAATTGTTATGTTCCTCCTTTCTGGGTCTATTAATATCTTCTAATCTAGAATAAACCCATATAAATGCGAGAAACATTATAGCAAATTGTAGAAAGTAAAGATTTCTGATAGAGTTGACCTGTAGACCCCCTGTGGTATTTAAAATTAATCCAGCAATTAAAGGAGCTAAGACAAGAGCTAATCCAGAAGAGGCAAAATATAATCCGAAACCAGCAGCCCTTTCTTTTCTCTTTATGCTGTTAGCTATTATTGCCCATTCCAGCATTTGTAGAGATCCCATATTTATAAATCCTATTACTATAGGGATCAATGTTAATTGCCATGTATTGGATAATCCAAAGAAGAGAGGTGACAAAGTAGCTAGTAATAAAAGAAAGAGATATGTTTTCCGTATACTTTTTGTATCCGCTAACCAACCTAATGGTAATGCTGTTAGCGAGGATAATAAGCCTCCAATGCTGTTAAGGCTACCTAATTGAACTGGATCTGCACCTAATTTAGATATATATATCGATGAATAATTGCTTGTAAGTCCGGAGGATAAAGCTGAAAGAATTCTCTTAACAACCAGTATTTTAAAATTTCTCTGTTTTCTTTGGATTAAGTCCATTTGGTATCGTCTACCTCGTTTCGAATTTTGCCTATTTTACCAGCCTTCTATACATGTGAACACATTATTATAAGTTACTTTAACAAAACGAGAATTTTTACATGTCGCAGTGATAAAATATTTTAATGCTATGACACAATATTCAGAGAAATGGAAGCCTAAATTGAACCAGTTTAAAAATGGTATAGATTTCTTAATTTAACAGACCATTGGCCTGAAAAATTTAAGGAGGGATAAATGATAATATAGAATGATAAAGATCATGGTAATGACTTATGGATTTTTCAAGGTTTATTAGTGAGAGTAGAAAAATAAGAGAGAACAGTTTTCGTTATGGTGCTTATCCTATCACTGAAGAAGAGGCATTGATTATGTATACTGTTGTTTTCGAACGGGCTGTTATATTAAAGGGATTAAATATTGTAGAGGTTGGCAGTGGATGTGGTTATTCAGGTATATGGTTTCTTAAGGCTTTGAAAGATTCAGGTTACCTGAATAATTCTCAGATGGTTATGATTGAACAGAATAGAACAAGGTCAAAGATAATTAGGGATACGGTGAAAAAGTTGGGATTCTCAGATTACGTTATAGTAAAGACAGGTGACGCAAAGGAAATACTTAGAACGATTAGATTTCCTATTAATGTTGTTTTCATTGATGCGGCTAAACACGAATATCATATATATCTAAAGCTTCTTGAGCCAAACTTGGTTTCAGGAAGTATTGTTTTTGCTCATAATTATGGAGGAGTATATTCATACAGTATGAAGAAATATGCTGAGATGATTATGGATAGAAGTAAGTATATAAGTTCTCCTTTACCTACTCCTTTATCACTAGCTATATCTATAAAACGATAGGTAATTTTCCTATGGCTCGATTTAGGAAAGTTACTGAAAAAATTTATTGGTCTTCTTGTCCAACTAAAAGCATACTTGAGAAAATTAATAATGAGAAGATTGGTCTAGTTGTTAACTTGACATATGAATGTGTTGGCTATAATCTTTCGGAATCTATTGAAATAATGCATTATCCCATAATGGATTTTTCATTTCTTTCACCTGAAGAAACATTATTTAATTTATTAATGCCATTGAGTAAAAAACTTGAGGAAGGTACGAAGATACTGATTCATTGTTTAGATGGAATTGGTAGAAGTGGAACATTGGTAGCCATGCTATTGGTTTACCATTATGGTTTAACTATAGATAATGCTTTTAAAAAGGTCTATTATCTTGGAGGTGGACCTGAGTCTAACGTTCAACAATTATCTTTTAGATGGTTTTATAGAAATCTTAGATTATTTGGTAACCGAAGATATACTGAGATAATAAGGCTTATTTATCATGAATTGGGTAGAAAGATAGGCCATTTATCAACTGTGGCTAATATAACTGTGGATCTTCTAGAAGTTTTAAAGAAAAAATACAGTGTCAAAGACGGTTTTTTAGAGATAGGATATTTGTGTGGTTTATTTCATGAACTAAATAAAAATAAAATTAATGTTTTGTTTAACGAGATAGACGAAGTATTTTCATATAACAATGATGAGAAGGCTTTGATTGATAACTTAGTTTATCCTGTTGGATGTGATGAAAATATATTTGGACAAGAAAGATTTTCCTTTGAATCAAAATTAGTTGTAGCTAGTTTATGTCTAGCAGATTCCTTTGGTGATGTTTTTAGTGGTTATGGAAGTTATTATTCTTCTGAAGTAAAAGATGACAAACTTATCATATCTGGAAATCCCCAAAATCCTAAAGTATTCGAAGAGAAATCAAAGTTATTCAAATTATTATCTGGGTTAAAGATAAGGATTAATCTTGAATCAATGTATATGTAACAAAAGAGTTACAAGATTTTTATATATAGCTTGGAGAATATATTTGAATAAGAACGTTATTACAGGTGATATAAATGAGTGTTAAAGAGACTGTTGAACGAGTTTCTAAGCTTCTAAAAGATGAAGGTTTCGAAGTTTATGTAAGCGACGAAGAGGGGATTATATTAAAAGCTCATAAAAATGATTTAAAGATAGATATTACGTTTGATTTCGAGGAAAAATTCCTCAATAGGCTTTTGGTATCTAGCAGTAACAGACCAGGGGTTACTATTTTGAAATGTGATGCACCAGAAAAAGTTGAAAATTGTATTAAAAAATTGATGCTTCTTTTGAGCAAACTTTGATAAATTTATCCCAAGCTCCATGTCGTTTCTCAGGCTATAATATCCTATATGATGTCGTGATTCTTGTACCTCCCTTTTCTAGGTTATCACTTGCTGAACAATATATATTTCTAGAAAGCTCGATTGCTTTTTGTAACTTTTTTCATCAATGTTATCTTTGACTATATATTCTAGGTGGTTCCTTTCTTTGTTTACCTTTTGCTTTTACCTCTAATCTCTCAAACTTCTGATGCATCTTCCTAAGAATTATTGCAATATCAAAAGCTGTACATGCTGCTACACCCACTAAAAGAAGTTCCATGGGACTAGGCCCTAAATTTTTACCTCCATTCTCAGATACAGTATCGAGAACTATTCCATGACCGCTAGCTGTTTCAGCTAAGAATGTTAGGCCGTCTATAAGTTTTACCTTTATTTCCATTATTTTAAAGCCTCAATCTAGATTTTTAGGGGAAGTTTGATAGGCTTTTTTTCTCCCATAGAAATTGTTGCAGCTTCAGCTATTTCTTGTGCTTTTAAACCATCCAATATGGTTGCTCTTGGTTTCTTATTCTCTTTTAAGAGCTCAATAAACTCTATTATTTCTTTACGATAAGGGTCTTCTCTGAATCCTATTTTTGCCTCTTCAACAGTGTCGTCTTTATCGACAAATTTTACATATTGTTCACGTGTGTCAAAGTAAATTGTACCATTTGTAGCAACTATCATACCATCCCTTCTCCCTATCCTAGAACCTACACTGCACGAAATCCCTAAAACTGCATCATTCTCAAAGTTCAGTGAGAAGATTGCAGAATCTTCATAATCGATTCCAGACAAAATATAGTTATTTCCTATTGCATAAACCTGTTTAACTTCTCCTAATAAATATCTTGCAATATCAATTTCATGTATAGCCTGTTCCATTAGTCCTGAATTAAGTGATCTTTTTTTTCTCCAAGGAGTTCTATCCAACAGTGTAATCCAGCTTCCTATAACTGTAAAATATGCAAATGATATTTTTCCTAATTTTGGAATTTTCTCTTTTATAAAGTCATATACTGGCCACCATCTCAGTACAAATCCCATCATCACTGGAATTTTATTCCCTATTAATCTATAAAGTTCAACTGCAGACCTATAATCTGTTGATAAAGGTTTTTCGCAATATATAGGCTTTTTATACTCAACAGCCAAACTAAATATTTCTTTTCTAACAAAAGGAGGAGTAGTAACTATAATAGCATCTACTTTTTCATCTATAATAGCATCCCTAATATTAGAAGTATACTTAGCATTATGCTCATTTGCTAGTCTCTTTGCTCTCTCTACATCGACATCACAAATATATTCAACTTTGGCATCTGATAGTGAATTAATGATTTTTGCATAAGCTGAACCCATTCCTCCAGCTCCTATAATTGAAAAATGTATCATAATTTTATTCTTATTAGAATGAATTTAATAAATATAACATCTTTAAGTTTATTTTTCTAAAGAAGAAAATTAAATATATCATTGACGATTTTTAAGTCATCCTAGAACGGTGACTGCATGAATAGTAGGTTATTATTGATATCGGCGCTGATAATGGTTATATTAGTTATATCGTTCACATTTGGCTATAATTATTTTTTAAGCAGAAAAAGCAAAGTAGTTATTAAAATATTTTCAGCAGGGTCTTTATCTATTCCTCTTGAGAGGATTAAGGAAGCATATCAATCACTTTATAGAAACATAGAGATTGAAATAGAGTCTTCGGGAAGCGTTTTAGCTATTAGAAAGGTGACTGAATTAGGAAAAAAGGCAGATATAATTGCTGTAGCAGACTATGTTCTTATTCCAAAAATGATGATACCTAAATGGACTGATTGGTATGTTATATTTGCGACTAATAAAATTGTATTAGCTTTTACGAATAAAAGTAAGTATGCTAGGGAAATAAATGCTAACAATTGGTGTAGGATTCTTCTCAAGAACGATGTAAGATTCGGATTTTCAAATCCTAATCTTGATCCTTGTGGATATAGAAGTTTAATGGTTATTGCTATGGCTACCAGCTATTATAATGATTCAACACTTGAAAAGATTATTTTAGATTCTTCAAATATTAAAATAAGAAGAGATAATTTCTATGTTGATATATTTGTTCCAGCAGATTTTAAAGTATTTACCTCTGAGAAGATAATTGTAAGAGATAAAAGCGTGAGTTTAATTTCTCTTCTGGAAGCAGGAGTACTTGATTATGCTTTTGAATATCAGAGTGTAGCTAAACAGCATGGGTTAAAATATATTTCTTTACCAGATGCTATAAACCTTGCATCATTGAAACACGCGGAGAATTATAAGAAATATAAAGTTTACCTGTACTATAATAGTGAAAAAGAGCAAATAGTTCAAGGTCAGCCGATCACATATAGTTTGACTGTTCCAAGATATGTTAATAGAAGTGAGGTTTTTAATTTTCTAAGATTTATGCTTAGTAGTGATGGACTTAATATACTGTATAGCCTTGGTCAGGAACCCATCGATCCTCCATTAGGTTTTGGAAATAAACCAAAAGAGTTAAGTGATATAGTAGTTAAAATTAATAAATATTTTCTAGAGGACAGATAAAATATGAAGATGTTTCATTTATTTGCTGCTGGAGGAGCATTAATTATACTTTTTCTATTTATTCCTCTAATACTTGTGTTCGTATTTACTTCGCCTGAATATATAATTAGATATGGTTTAGATAACGAGGCAATAAATGCTTTATTTATAACTATTTTATCAGCTACAACATCCACCATTATATTGATTTTTCTAGGTGTGCCTCTAGCATACATTTTTTCTAGAAAAGATTTTATTGGTAAAAAGTTTTTTAAAGCATTAATAGATATTCCCTTAGTTATTCCTCATAGTGTAGTTGGTATAATGATATTATTAGCCTATAATTCTAGAAGTACTATAGGTTCCATATTCAACACACTTGGATTTAGAATAGAAGATTCTTTTTGGGGTATTGTGTTAGGTATGATGTTTGTTTCTGCTCCATTGATTATTGATACTGTTGAAAACAGTTTTAATTCAGTTAGCAGAAGTTTAGAAAATGTAGCAAGAAGTTTAGGTGCTTCTCCCTTTAAAACATTTATCAATGTTACTTTTCCATTAACCATAAACGGAGTTGTGACTGGGGCACTTTTATCATGGGCTAGGGCTATAAGTGAGGTTGGAGCTCTTCTAATAATAGCATATTATCCAAAAACTGTTAACATTTTGATTATAGAAAGATTTTATAATATTGGTCTTAATGCAGCTCTAGGAACGATGATTCCATTATTAGTAATTAGTATATTAGTTTTCCTGATGATAAGGAGTTTAGCTAGGAGAAGCTAAAATGCTTAGGCTAAATAATATTTCATATATATTAAAGGATTTCAAGTTACAGGATATAACTTTCAGTGTAAACGATTATGAGTATTTTGTTATAATGGGGCCCTCTGGAGCTGGTAAAACGGTTCTATTAGAGATAATTCTAGGTATAAGAAGACAGCATAGTGGGGAGATATTTCTTGACGGGAAGGACATAAGTACCTTACCGCCCGAAAAAAGAGGTTTTAGCTACGTACCCCAGGATTATGGATTGTTTCCTCATATGACTGTATATGAAAATATCGCGTTTGGTTTAAAGTTGAGAGGTTTTTCAAAAGATGTAATTGATAGAAAAGTTAGATGGATAGCAGAAAGGACAGAGATACTTAATTTATTGACTAGGAGGCCGTACACCCTAAGTGGTGGTGAGAAGCAGAGAGTGGCACTGGCTAGAGCTCTTATAATAGAACCTAAAATAATTTTGTTAGATGAGCCTTTAAGTTCTTTAGATATCCGTATAAGATCTGAGATAAAAAAATTTATTAAAAAACTTCACAAAGAGTTGAAGTTTACAGCTATACATGTTACACATAATTTTTTTGATGCAGCTGAACTAGCTGATAGAATGGTTCTTATAGTTAATGGTAGGCTGTTAAAAGAGGGTTTTTTTATAGATGTTATACGTGATCCGAATGTAGCTAAATACTTTGAAATTTTTAGTGAAATTAATATTCTAAAAGGAAGTGTTTCAAAGGAGTATAAGGGTGTTTTATCGATTGAGACCGATATTGGAAGAATAATAACTTCATTACCATATGGGTCTATAGATTTTAAAGAATGCTTAGTATCTATTAGACCAGAAGATATAGTGGTATCAAAACAAAGAATTATTAATACAAGTATTAGAAATGTTGTTAAATGTAAGGTTGATGGGATTGTTGATAAAGGCACTATAATAATAATTATTATGAAGTGTAGAGGGGGCGTGCTTAAAGCTGTTATAACTAGAGGGGCTTTTGAAGACTTGGAATTGAGAAAAGGTAGTAAGGTTTATGCTGCATTTAAAGCTTCTACTGTACATGTTATTCCAAGATAAGAAATGGTGGTTTATCAAGAAGCTATGCTTTTTAATTAACAAATGATTTGGATAAGAATAATGATTTTTATTGGTTCAGCTAAGTATATCTTCTTCATCTATTAGCTCGTCTCTTCTTCATCATCTATTTTATAATATTAAACTGTGGTCATATATGTTTTGTATGAGGGAGAAAAATTTTTAACCTAAAAATTATTGAGAGAAAATATGCTAATAGTATCCTACTACAATTTCGGTATAAAGGCTGTCGAAAAAGCTCGGGAAATATTACTGCATGATGGAGATATTCTGGATGCCGTTGAGAAAGGTATAAATGTAATAGAAGAGGATGAAACAATTAGAAGTGTAGGTATAGGCGGATTACCCAATTTTGAGGGTGAAGTAGAACTTGATGCTGCTATAATGGATGGAAGATCATTGAAGTGTGGCGCTGTTGCAGCAGTTAAAAGAGTAAAATATCCTATATCTTTAGCCAGAAAGGTTATGGAAGAAACTCCCCATGTGTTTATAGTTGGTGATAATGCATTAAAACTAGCCAAATTTTTTAGGATGGAGGAAATAGACCTTCCTTTAAAAGAGTCTTACGAAGAATATCTAAAAAAGAAAAAGGAAGTCGATATTAAAGGCTATGATAAGGAAAGCTTTAGGCATTTAGCCGAAGATGTTATTGGTCATGATACAATAGGAGTTATTGCTTTTAAAGAAGGGTTTGCTGCCGGCGTGTCTTCTAGTGGACTAGGTCTAAAAATACCTGGCCGTGTAGGTGATTCTCCTATTATTGGTGCAGGATTATATGCATCAAATGAAGAAGGAGCAGCTATATGTACAGGAGTTGGAGAGATAGCTATTAGGTTAGTAGCTGCTAAAACATCTTTAGATTTGTTAAAACTTGGATATTCTGTTCAAGAATCTGCTAGAGAAGTTATAAGAAGGGTAAACGAAATCAGAAGAAGAGAAAATATAAAGTATAGCTTAGGTATAGTAGTTGTAGATAAAGATCTAAATATAGGTGCAGCAGCGAACTATAAATTCAAATATGTTTATTGGAACAGTAATGATTCCGTTGAGATATTGTTTGAAGATGCAGATTTCTTACCTCCGTAAATAATTGATAAACATAATTGTTTTTACTCTCTTTCATTCTTTAAATAAGTATGGGTAGAAAAATTTTTGTTTTAGGCGACCTAGAAGGCGTTAGTGGAGTAGTAAGTTTCGATACAGATACTTCACCTCAAGGAAAAAACTACGAAAGATCATTAAGATTAGCTACCCGGGAGTTAAATGCTCTCATTAGAGGGCTAAGAAAGGGTGGTGCTGATTACATTATTTTTCTAGATGGTCATGGATGGGGTGGTATTAATTTTGAGCTCATTGAGGAGGATGTTGATGTACTTTATGGAAGACC
>JAGGXB010000077.1 GCA_021163245.1 Thermoproteales archaeon | reverse complement strand
TTTTTCTGCGAGTACTAGGTAGGCTGAGTCATATACTGTTATCCCATAGTTGACAGCTGTTTTGAGAGCATCATCTAGTATGTTAACTGTGTTGTATATCTTTGTTACACTTTTTTCAAATATATCTGCTAGAGTATCTGCTATGATAATGTAATCATCGATAGGGATTCTTTTTAATAAGTAGACATGTTTCCAGAGAGCATTATATGCTTCTATGAGGGCTAGGTCGAGGGTTACACATCCCTTTTTTCTGCTGTTTAAGAGTAAACTACGGCTTTTTATATAGAATTTGTCTTTAACAGCTATACTAGCATATATTGATGCATCTATAACGTATATGTTTATCACCTTGTGTTTCTCGCTTCTCTAACCGCCTTCCATCCCGGTTCAGGTGAGGATGGTATATTTTTAAATATTTGGTCAAGTTCCTTAAATTTTTCCTCTAGTTCTTTCTTCGTAGCAACTTCTTCTATAAGTTCTTCTATAAGTTTTCTCCAGTTAACATCATTATACTTCTTCACTATCTCCTTCAACTCCTTCCTTATTCTAACACTGAAAACTTCTGTAGACATATATAATATTATTTTGTATACAAATTTATTAATTTTTCGTATACTACATTGCTATATTCAAAAATTTTATAGAGTTACTATATTTCTGGGATAGTATCTGTTGTCAAGAATCCAGCTTAATAATTTTTTATATAATTGGTAGGCTTTCATACTTAAAGTTATAGCGTAATTTTAGGAATCCGTGATTATATTTTTGAACCTCCATTGATTTTGTAGAGCTATTGAAGAAGAGAAATGATGCTTTTCCCAGTATTGCTAGGAGACTTATATATGAGGTGTACATGATTTAGTTGATCTTTAGCCTTGAAAAAGAATGCATTAAGGTATTCTTATGCTTTTGGGGAAGATGAGTTGAAGGAGATCGGTAGGGTTCTCGATGATTACCAGTTTCTGACAATACCGTTAAAAGAATAATATCTGGACGAGACAATTAGGGGAGCTTTGAAGCATGGTATTACCCATATATGATGCAAGCTATATTGCGATAGGCGATGTGCATAGATGTGAGGTTTATACAGCAGATAACAAACTCTTGAATAAAGTTGGCGATGATCTGATCCTTAAACAACGTCAAAAACCATAAGAGCCAAATATAGAATCAATTTGTTATACTAACGATTTAATTACTAAAAGATCCTTCGAGATCCATGCGTGTAGAGAGATAAATTGGAACATGTTTGAGTCCGGATAGGTGAGAATTAAGAATGCAAAGAATGATAATCTTTTCTATTTCAGCTTTTTAAGCCTTGTATAGAGTTCTCTACATGGCATCTATAAAACTAGAAGACAATATTAGTTGAAAATTGTTCGTTTTAAATTAATATATTGAATATTTGTTAAAACTATGTTTATAATACTTAGGAAATAGACGAAGAGGACCCTGTATAGGTGATAATTTAAGTATTTGGTTTTCTTCTTGTTTATTGTATGAGGAAGATTGTTATTGTACATGTTTATAGGGGAGAGAAATATTATGTTGCTGAGGGTGTTGATCTACCTATTGTTACTCAGGCTGAAGGCTTGGATAAGCTTGTTGAGAATGTCAGAGAGGCAATAACACTTTATAAGTGTATTAAAATAAATGCAATATACTTCCTTGTTTTAAATGAAAAATTTAATATTTTTTCTATCCTCAGTCCATATAGGTAAGTTTAGCTTCAAAGCCAAGGCAATAAATGGAGCGTCTTTTTCATCGAAATGTTTTGCAATATCTAATGCCTCTTGAAGACTATCATAGTATATTTCTAAAGGAATTATGTCAGCAAGAGGAAACATGAGATAGACTCTACTTTCTAGCTCCTCTGCTTTATCCCTTAGAAGCTTTAGATATTTCCTATACTCTTATAAGGCCTCTTCAGGCGTAAAAAGCTGTACATCATATCTCCTAAGTATTCCATAGATCCTACCTACTTTCCCAGAAATTATAAGTAAAAACAATATGTTACTATCAGCTATAAACTTCATCTGATGAAGCCCTTCCTTTTATACATCTCTAGGATGTCCCTCCACGCAAACTCTCTAGCTTTATCAAAAAGCTCTCTCTCCTCCCTAGTTAAATCTACCTTATCTGAAAGAGCCTCTAACACAAGCTTCTTAACCATCTTCCTTCCAACACACTCAGCTACCCAAAACCTAACCTCCTCCTCATCAACCCACTCAGGTACTTCTATCATTACAGTTTTTTTCATACACTATATAAGAATACACAAAGATATTTAAACAGTATCTATTAGCTTTGTTGAGAGTTGAAGATATGGGTGAATGTAAGCTTATTATTAGATCTTCATTTAAAAGAGATTATAAAAAATTATGTTATCTTTGAAGAATAGAATAATAGAGAAACTAAAAGAACCTTGAAAAGAATACTACTCTTACTTGAGGAGCCTCTGTTTGACTCTCTTAACCATATAAGTAGTCTTTCCATAACCTCTTTTTAAATTGATATAAATATACTTTATCTATGTTATATTTTTACCTTAAAAGAGTATTTCATCATTATTTCATAAAAATAATTAACCTAAGTATTATTCTCGATCTTGTTTTTTGTTTCTTCTAGAACAACCTCGTATGTAAAATCAACAATGTATATTTTGTTCAATAACTCCCAGTTAGTCGCAAAACCATCACCTGGTGGAATTTGAAGATGTAGATTAGAGATTTCTAATATTTCTCCTAGCTTGACATATCTATCTCGATCTTATCTACTGATACCATATTTTTTGCGTAGAAATATTTATTGTAAATATGTCCTCCTGCAAAGATTATCATACTTATGTTGGTGATGACGAATCTATCCTTCATATTGTATTGGATAGCTTTCTCTAAGTATGGTACAAAGCTATTTTTTCTAGTGGTGGTCCATTACTATGAGATGGTGTGCCGCAAGATATTAAATCTAGTATTACAACTGGTTTAGACCTGTAAAATGCTTCGAATAGGAATTTTGCGATTTCTTTATGCTGGACATCTTCGAATTTACCATTTTTGATGGAGCCTAAAACTTTAGGGTTTCCATGGAAAGACATACCTATTATAATAATATCGTTGGTGGTGGCCTTTTTGGCAATAGTGTCTATGAGATGGCTAAAGTGTATGTATGTTTTTGTGTTGGTAAAGTTAGTTAAGATAGTTATTGAGATAATTGGGACTTATGGCAAAAATTTTATATTGCTATATTGCTTTATAGATTAGTATGATAAGAGCCAAGATTAATAATGAACTTGAACTGAGGTTTAGGGAATTAGCT
>JAGGXB010000071.1 GCA_021163245.1 Thermoproteales archaeon | reverse complement strand
TTGTTAAAGAGTGTGGACCTTTAAGAACGATAATAGAGGCATCATCCTGGAGTGATATGAGAGGAATAAAGATAAATTCAAAGATAATCCTTTATAGTTTCACGCCAAGAATCGATTTTGAAACCATCATATTTACAAAAGGCAGAAATTATAGACTTAGAGTAATATTCCCCACGTCAATAAACAAGGGCGAGATATGGCATGAAATACCATTCGGCGCAATACAGCGTGATGAAGGCGAATACCCGGCTCAAAACTGGATAGATTATTCTGATAATCAAAAAGGCATCACTCTCCTAAACAAGGGAATACCTGGGAATAATGTGCTAGATAATACTTTAGCTTTAAGCATACTTAAATCCACATCGTTTGAATATAAAGGAGAAAGCGTAAAGGGATATGAGGAAAAAACTGAACATAAATTCGAATACTCGATCGTAACTCATAGAGGAGATTGGAGAGACGCAAATATACCT
Source organism: Thermoproteales archaeon (assembly GCA_021163245.1). Lineage (GTDB taxonomy): Archaea > Thermoproteota > Thermoprotei > Thermofilales > Thermofilaceae > JAGGXB01. Next base: position 4,679 of record JAGGXB010000071.1, on the reverse strand, counting down.
AGATTAACCTTAGAGTATCATAACCCCTTATTAGCATTCAAGTTTATACCAAGCAATAATGGTAAACTCCTAGAAGAATTTAGCTTCTTAGAGATATCTCCTGGAAATACTGTACTTACAGCAATGTATATGGAAAATGAAAAAATATACCTCAGGGTAAATGAAACTTTAGGTAAAGAAAACAGAGTATTAATAAAGATAAATCCATTGTTTAAAATAAAAGAAGCATGGCTTGTAAATGCTTTAGGAGAAAAAATTAAAAAACTGAAGATTAAAGAAAACAATATTATCTTCAGTATAAAGGGGTTCTCGTTGAAAACGATAGAAATTAGCCTTCAAGTAAAGATTGCCAAAACTAGATAATTATTCATTTAATTGAAATATCCCATATTTTATATCAGGTGATTATTTGAATAAGAATAAGTTGGGTATAGGTATAATTGGAGCTGGATTTGTAGCAAAATTCCATGTTAAAAGTTTTGTAGGTGTACGAAACGCAGACATAAAAGCAATTTATTCTCGTACATATAGTAAAGCTAAATCTCTTGCAGGTTTAGTAGAGAATCTTGGAGTCGGCAAACCCCGTGTTTATTCAAACATATTTGATATGCTACGTGATAAAGAAGTAGATGCTATATGGGTACTGGTTCCAAACAATGTACATTTACAATATACTAAATATATTGCTGAAGAAGCAAGTCAGGGAAGAAATGATATAATAGGTATAGCTATAGAGAAACCTTTAGCGAGAAATGTCCAAGAAGCAAAAGAAATGGTTAAAATAGTTGAAAAAGTCGGGATATTTCATGGATACTTAGAGAACCAAGTATTTATGCCTTCTATAGTTAGAGGAAGAGAAATCATCTGGAAATACGGAGTAAAATATTCTGACCGCCCATATCTTGCCAGAGCAGCCGAAGAACACGCTGGGCCACATAATTCATGGTTCTGGAATCCAAAAATCAGTGGCGGAGGAGTATTGTTAGACATGATGTGCCATAGTATAGAGGCCGCTAGATTCCTTTTAACAGATCCTGTAAAAAATAAAGACAGTATAAAACCTAAATCTATCTATACAGAAACATATACGTTGAAATGGTTAAAAGATAAATATGTTAATGATTTAAAAAAGAGATTTAATATAGACTTCTCAAAAAATCCAGCCGAAGACTATGCTTTGACAATTATCGAGTATGAAGACGATGAAGGAAACATTATTTTATCCGAAACAAGAACAAGTTGGAATTTTGTCGGTGCAGGACTTAGATTATCTTTAGAGGTTCTAGGACCTGAATATAGCCTATTTATAAATACTCTAGAACCAGGATCCTTCTTATTCTTCAGTAGAAACATCAAAGCCCCACCTACAGAAGAATTAGTTGAAAAACAGAATGCTGACCAAGGATTAATGCCCTTTATACCTGATGAAACAGTCACATATGGATATATTAATGAAGATCAGCATATGGTAAATTCTTTCCTAGTAGGAAAAATGCCTTTTGAGACTTGGTATGATGGCTTACTAGTTACTCAACTTATGATGCTGGCCTATCTTTCAGCTGAAAAAAATGAAAAGATAAAATTCAATCCTGTACTTGTAGAGAATTATGTACCAAGGATAGCTAGAGAAAAATAAAAATACTTAGATTCGTTGCCACTCGTACGGCTGTGGTTGCGTAAACTCGAAAAGATTATTCATAGGATCATTTTCTCCAACTTTAGATTTAACCCAGTTATCTAATATTTCTTCAAGTTCCTTTAATACATCTTCTCTCTGATCAGCTAAGTTTATGACCTCCATAGGATCCCATTTAATGTTATATAATTCATATCCTCTCTCTCCTTCAATAATCATTTGCTGCGACACAGTCTTAGCTGGTTCAAAATGATATTTAGGTATGGGAGGTGGGAATATTTCATTTATAACTTTTAACTCAAAAGGATAATGAACTATAAGTTTCCACTCGCCTTTTATTATACATCTCTCACCCCATGTCTCACTGATAACAAAGTCCCTAATCTTACCTCCATCGACTAGTTTTCTTAGACTTTCACCATCCAGACTATATTCTTTATTTATTCGCGCATAATCTAGTATTGTGGGCACAATATCTGCATGTTGTGCGTACTCTTTGATTCTTAAGCCTTTTGGGAAAGCTTTAGGATACCTTATGATTAAAGGAACCTTAACAATTGTCTCATGTAGGCCAGCATGCCCCCATAAACCATGTTGCCCTAAACCTTCTCCGTGATCTGAAGTTATCATAATCATTGTATCATCAAGAATACCTTCATCCTTCAAGGCTTCAACAACTTGTGCCACTGCATGATCAGCATAGAGGATTTCGCCATCATAAAGATCCATTGACCTATCTCCACTCTTATAAACTATCTCGCCAACCTTACCCCATCCTGGAACATATTCATATCCTGCAGGCGCCTTCAACACTTTAAGATCACTCATATCTCCTTCCTTATGTCTAAACACAGTACGATATCCTTCGGGTTGATTATATGGTACATGTGGATCCCAGTAATGGATAAACAGGAAAAACCTATAATAACTATGATGTTTAATCCACTCAAGAACTTTATTATTAGCTTGATCTGCTATCAAATGATGATGTACCCATCTAGAAGTCTTTGTGGGATTCATATAATATTCATAGCCTCTAACGAAATGTTTCATATGAGACTTAAAATTGATAAGATTGTCAACGGCAGCTGTAATAAAACCATTATCCCACATCATCTCAGCTAAAACAGGAATATCATCATCTAGCTGGTAAGCGTTTGGCACATCATACGGAGTAATATAGTATTTATGAGTAGTGGGATACTTTCCAGTAACTATACTCGTAAATCCGGGACCGGTAGGAACACCAGAAGCATAGAAATTCTCAAAGAGTACACCCTCGCTAGCAAGCTTATCCAAAGTAGGTGTAGTATTTCTGAAATATCCATAAGAAGATACATGGTCGGCTCTTAAAGTATCTATGACAATTAAAACAATATTCACAGTATCACCTCTTAAACACTAATAAAAGAAGATAAAATTATTAATTTTTTGTTCTCAATAGACAAAAACCGAGTAAAAATAGTTTTTAAATTAAGAATTTATATTTAGAAACTAAAATAATATTATGATAGTTAAACTATAATTGTGTCTAAAATGGAATGGAGTATTTGGACATCTTACTATCATGACGTATCACTCGATAAAGCATTAGAAGAATTCTCTAAAATAGGTATTAAATATGTAGAACTCTCATCAGAGCATATATCTGAAATCTTTGCTGTTTTAGGACAAACAAAATATATCGATGAAAATCGAAAGGAACAAGCCATTAGCAAAGTAAAAAGTGCAGGGTATAGAAATGCGAATGAGCTCAAAGAAATAATGGACTCATTGGGAATCACGATGATACATGCTCATGGTCCCTTTGAATTTAGAACCGAGTTTATACTTAAACTAGGAAACTGGAAGAAATATGTCAACGAGAAATTAACAGAATGGTTTAAAATCTATAATATTCTAAATGTTCCGACAGTAGTTATACATCCATTGATAAACAAAGAGAAACATAGTGTAAATATCGAAGATCTTAACTTTGAATACTTCAAAACACTTAAAATACTAGCTTCTGAATATCAAATAAACATAGCTATAGAAAATTTGAAGGAGGGATTTGGATCAAAGATGAAAGACTTACGGAAAGTAATTGACAGTATTGGAAAAGATAGAATAGGTATTTGTATCGACACAGGACATGCAAATATCGAAGTTTATAAAGGAAAAGTTCATGAAACATTCTTGGAAGCAGGTAACTATTTGATAGCAACACATATACATGATAATGATAGTAGTGGTGATCAGCATCTGCTACCAGGTAAAGGGAACATAGATTGGAAAAAAGTTTTTGAAGCCATATCAAAGATAGGTTATAAGAAACCTTTAAACCTTGAAATACCTGGAGAAACATTAGAACCTTTAGATAAAAGAAGAAAAAAACTAAAAGATTTTATAAAAAATTATAAAAATATACTGAGTCTATAAACAAGGAGTTATTTGATGTATAGATATCTTCCAAAGACCTATTTGAAAGCAGCAGTTTTTGATCTGGATGGAGTTTTATTTGATGTTAGTGAAAGATTAAAGAAATGTCTTAAAGAAACTGGTATAAAAAATCTGAAGAATGCTCCTAAAGCAAAGAAAAATAAATTTTGGAAAATCTTCCTGTCTCCAAAATATATGTATTTAGATAAACCAAATACAAGACTTATAAAACATATAAAGGAATTAAAGTCTAACAACGTAAAAATAATAATTGTGACGGGAAGAAGAGAAGATACTCAAGGAGAATACACAATAAAACAACTAAAAGAAGCAGAGGTCGACTATGACGAAATCTACTTTAGACCTCCCAACTATTATATGAAAGATTTTGTCTTTAAGTCAGAAATATTAAAGAAATTGCTGAGAAAAGGATATGAAATCATAGAAGTCTGGGATGATAATGTAGAAGTGATTGACAGGATAAAAGAATTTCTTCCATATGCAAATGTTATCCATTATAAAATAAGTTAACTCCTTATCATAAATCTATAGTAAATAACTTCTAGTCATTACTTTTTAAATATGAATAAACAATATATTCGGGAAGAAAGAAAAATATGAT
>JAGGXB010000083.1 GCA_021163245.1 Thermoproteales archaeon | reverse complement strand
AGATAATATATTATATTATATCTTTCAATTCCTTTTAGGATTTCTCTAGTAATTTCACACTTTTTTTGAGATCTCTGAACAGAATCTTTCAATTCCTTTTAGGATTTCTCTCAGAGTTTGAAAAAAAGCTGTTTGGTGTTAATGCATTATCTTTCAATTCCTTTTAGGATTTCTCGTTCCGCGTCTTAAACTCAAGCAAAAACATTATAAAAATACTTTCAATTCCTTTTAGGATTTCTCCTAGCAACTATCTTATCCCTAGCCGAACAGACTATTAATCTTTCAATTCCTTTTAGGATTTCTCATTAAACGGTCTGGTAGCCTTCCTGATATCGCTATTGTCTTTCAATTCCTTTTAGGATTTCTCTTCAGATGCACAAAGAATGTATTGGCGAGGAATTCTAAACTTTCAATTCCTTTTAGGATTTCTCCCCCTATTATCTCGCCGCCTACAAGCTCGCTGTCAGCGCTCTTTCAATTCCTTTTAGGATTTCTCTGTTCCTCACATGCTTAAACTAGCTTTTGCAGCTGCAGGCCTTTCAATTCCTTTTAGGATTTCTCATCTAAAGTTTACAATCATAGTGTTCCCCAAGCAGCTGTACTTTCAATTCCTTTTAGGATTTCTCTATGAATTAGGCTGGGGGGTAGGGGGATATATAGAGAAAACTTTCAATTCCTTTTAGGATTTCTCAAAGTGGAAATAGATTTGGAAGAACCTCATAAAATAGTCTTTCAATTCCTTTTAGGATTTCTCTTCTACCGCAGGGGGTGGTATATCGAATGGGTCCTATACTTTCAATTCCTTTTAGGATTTCTCTGATGAAAACAAAAACGTGTGTATATACACACCTTTAAAAACTTTCAATTCCTTTTAGGATTTCTCGTGAGATACTGTTGGTGCTTCTCAGGAAAGGATTGGTTGAACTTTCAATTCCTTTTAGGATTTCTCGTAGTATTGAAGAGGCTTTATTACCTAAGCCAGAGGAAACCTTTCAATTCCTTTTAGGATTTCTCACGCCTAGATTGCCGACAGACTGGGCAGCGATATCAACCTTTCAATTCCTTTTAGGATTTCTCTGATAAAGACAAAAGATACAACAGTAGAAATACCATACACTTTCAATTCCTTTTAGGATTTCTCCGTAAATTTATATGTGGGTTGTTGGAATAAATATTTTTCTGATATTAATTTACTCTTATTAGGTAGAATTTTCTCATAGTAACCTAGACTGAAATATTATTTTATGGGAAGTTTAACTATAGGAATTTTTTCAGGCTATGGCTCACTTTTTAATAATCATCGAAAATCTTGAAAAGATAACATATCTAACAGTTATCCCGTTATCATGATTAAAGCTATTGACGGCTCACATCTATAGTAGAATTATGCCTTTTAATGGGTTGTACCTTTACTACTCCAAATCCCGAGCTTCTCGATTTTCCAATATTCATAAGTTGTGCATATGCTAGAAGCTTTGAGAGTGCATTAATGAGTTTTTCTCCTCTGGTCTGGATACGGAACTGTGTCCAGCCCACGAATCCCCGAATACGGCGTTTAGCATCATACGCCACTGTGCACGGTTTTATCCTATATGACTCTACTACAAGCGCATAATCTGCACGCCAGCTAGAACTTGTAATCTTCTCATCAGCATAAGTATTCCAGTGCTCCTTAAGACTCCTAAATATGAGTCCAGGAACAGGAAACGGGAGATACCTGTTTACCTTACTAGGCTTTCTAGGCTTTGGAAGTTGCAAAAGTGTAGGAGTTTCAAAAATCATCACAATTCTCTCCCATGGCTTCAAGTTTAAGGTAACAATCTGTTCGTCGCGCACTTCAACCTTTGAAATAACTAAGTCCACTTTTTTATCACCATATAACTCTAGCCTATCCAAAAATCCATATAATATGCTGATATCCTCGATCTTTTTGAGTATTATCGATACCCTAAAGGAATATTTTTTACCTACTTCAAGAATTATCGGTCTAGGATTATCTGGACTTTTATATAATGGTATTCCATTATAGTAGAGTGGTGTATATGCGTAAGGCTTATTAGGTTGAGAAGAGGTCAGAGTACTTTTTAGCCATCCTATTTCAGTTTTTTTAGCAATCTTGAAAAGTATCTGTCTCACCACACGAGCAGTAAATGGCTGGACTATAAATGATTGACTAGGTATGATTTTAGCTTTTATCACAAGAATATGCATTGTTCTTCCCTAATCTAGCGGCTAACCATCCTAGGGGCGTAAGCTCGTATGTTGCAGGTTTTTTTGCTACGGAGATTAATAATCCTTTTTTAGCTAGTTGACGTAATCTTCTTGTTATGGTTGGTTTCGAAAGTTGTAACTCTATCTCTGCATAGGGTGCAGTAATTTTTCCTTTTAGAAACGTAGCTAACTTAAGAATTTCTAAATCAATATGATCTAAATTTAAAACTGTTGGTTCTATTAAAGGAACAGAAATTCTTTTTCCACTGCTTTCTGCTATAGTATGAAAAGATACTATTTTATTCCTTAATAATATTGCTGCAATCGTCATTGCTACCACTATGCTTCGTAGACCACCTATCGCCTCAATATATATTTCTCCTTTATTATTTAGTATTACCTCTATAATCACTTTTAGCATTTCTTGTACGTCTTCTTCATTGACTTTTAGGTAAGTATAGTTTAGCTTTAGTCCACGTACCGCCAACAAGTTTAGAAAGCTTTCTATTTCTTTTCTCGCCTGAAGAGAACGATCTGTATCCCTACTAGGAATAAGAAATATTAGTTTATCTTCTGGCTCAAGAGATATATTAGTTAGTGTTGATACTATGCCACTTATATCAAATCCTAAACTGAAAATTATCGTTTTCATGATTTCTCTCTCGACCAGGCTTCTATTAAACTATCTGGCCCTACTATTATCCATTGCTTTATCCCTTTAATATCTGCTTTTAAAGTCGTAAATCTCCAATCTGATGGATATCCAGTGGCCAAGTAAGCAGGAAGTCCGTCTAAGAGTCTTGCTATTTCTTCGTTTAATCTTTGTTCTCCAGAATCCACCTGCATTTGGTCTTTCTTTAAAATAAATATTCTTCCAGGGATTGCATTATAAGGCTTTATATATATCTTATTTCTACGTTGACTCACTCCATGAATCACTATTATTGGTAACTCTATATCTGGTGAAGGCTTATGCCCTGTTTCTTCTTCAAATTCTTCTTGAGTCTCAACGTAAGAAAAAGCTAGTTTTTCAAGATCTCTGATTGACACATTAGTAAGAGCTTCATAATTTTCGTTTCCTTCTCTCTTAATATAAGCTGGAAGCGAGGAATAAATACCTCTAACTCCCATTTTATCAAATGATTTTACGATTAGTAGAAGTTTTCTTAGATACTTTACTACTGCATCCTTATTTTTATAGCCTAAGACCCTGAAAAGCCTATTCAAGTATATATCTTTAATGATAGCATCTCTGAGTTTTTGCGATTTTTTAAACAGGGATTTTAGCTTTTTTAGCTGAGATATCGCTAATGGCGAAATGCTTTCTGAGAAATTTAGCAATTGTATTAGTGTCCTAACTACTCCTTCATTTTTTCTTTGAAATCTTCTGGTTAAAGCATAAGTTATTCCTAGCTGAGCTATTGCTCCATAGTATGTCTCAAATATTTCTGCGTACGATGGATTTTGTGGAAATGCATGAGTTATTGTTTCTACTAGTTTACCATAGGATAATTGACTGTACTGTGAAAGACTGGTCTGGAGTTTTATGAAATTATTGTATGGTGTTATACAAAGAGCTTTCCCTGGCTGTTTTCGTGCTACTCTGCCAAGCCTTTGAATGAAGCTAGCAGAGTCTGTTGCCTCAAATATTAAGGTTTGAGTATTGAAGTCTATACCTACCTCTATCGCACTTGTACCTATTACTATTTTTGCGTTTGTACGTCTATACTCTGGAGGTGTCAAACTATTAATTATTGAAATGTCTGATTCTCTCTCCCTCAGTATCTGTGCAAGCCTTTCAGAGAATACTAGACTATTAACTATACAGACAGTCTTAGGCCTTCCCTTATCTTCTGTTTCGTCTAGCGATTTTAATACTTCTTCAGCTAATCTTATTGCTTCTTTCTCTTCATAAAGAATTCCTTTAGCTTTATAAGTAGTTATTCTCAGATCTACTGGATGTCTAACCAAAACTCCGTCCTCTGATAGCCTAGCTTTTATTAGACTCAATTGTTCATAGTTGGCTAGGAGTCTTATAAGCGAAGGATCATGCGTAGCTGTTGTTAATAGCTTTTTTCTATGTTTAAAAAGATTAATAAAAGTATAAAGTATTTGTAGACTTACTCCCCAGTATAGATGTACCTCATCTATACCAAAAAAACCTATATTAAAAAGTTTTGTTAATAGAATTTTTCCTTTCTTATACAATAATCTTAACATACAATATATAATATCTGGATTTGTTAGAATTATCTTAGGTACACCAACACTCAACATATGGTATAACGCTTCACCGTGTGTTCTGAAACCATTTTCCATTGCATGTTTATGAAGCCTATCTGCATCTACTGCTATAATTTCTGTATTTAAACCTAGTTGATTCGTCAATTTCTTTAAAGATTCATATTGGTCTTTTATAAGAGACTTTGTAGGATAAAGAATTAATGCATTTTCCCCCTTATCCAAATATTTTTCAGCAGCTAACAGTATTGCTAGTGTTTTTCCTGATCCGGTAGGAGCATCAACCGCTATTAGCTCATTTTGAGATCTATATACCTCCTCTTGATACCTATGTAGTGTTAATACGCCTTTTCGAGTATACCCTTTTTCTATTCTAACTCCGCTTATCTTAATTGTAAATGAATCATTAGTCTGTGTCGAGTGATTCATATAGACTCCTTGGAGGGACTAGGATATAATGTGTTGAAGCATAGAGATCTTTGCATTCTAGATATTCTCCTTCTATTACAGGATTCAATATGATTGGATATGGTAATGCTGGTACTACTGATCCGCTTACTAGCTTACTTTCAGTTAGATCTTTAAACGAAACAGGATGACTACATCTATATGTACCATGCTTTCCAATACATTGAAGAGACATATATTTTAGTCTAGCCTGTATATATTTTTTCCCTATTCTTATTACAGATGGCCCCTTACCTCCCATTATATAGAACTTGAATGTAGTTAGTGGTGTGAATCTATAATATGCTCCAATTTTAGGTATATTTATTTTTTCAGTCTCCATAGCATAAGCCAAGAATTCACCAATAGAGTTATAGGTTATTTTTACTAGTGCTCCACCATAGTTCCTATTTATCCTCTTATTGCCAGCTAATGGTCTTGTTACTATAGGTATAGCTGGTGTAGCATATATCGTGAATTTTTTAAAATCCTCCTCGTAGTTAGGTTTTGTTCCAGATACTAGGCGTTGGGCTGAGGTTATATGTGTGTTTAATGCATACATCAATGCAGTGTTGCTTATATATTCAAGAGGCATACCAACTTCAAGTTCCCTAGATACATAAAAGAAAAAATCATGTACCGTTAAATAGACTAAGTACACCTCTGCTTTCACGCCTAGCTCCTCCTTCCTCCTCTTTTACCCTTTCCTCCTCCAGCTACTTCATCAGCTTTTTCCGCAAATTTTCTAGCATGCTCTCCTAATCTCTCGATAAAATCCTTACTTGGAGTAAAATCTCTGATTGCCTTGATAAGTTCTTCCATTTCCTTCTTTGACAAGATTCTTAATTGGTCTGGCATAGAAGCCAAGCTTCTATATTTTTTAAGTATTTCTTCTGTTACCGTAATAGGATCTTCAATCCAACCACTTCTACTAGAGAGTTCAAGATTATATTCAAGACTCGTAATTACCTCTTCAAATCCACCAGCTATACCAGCTATAACGTTAATCATATCGCCTTTCACTCTTGTTTCTGCACCATAACTCTTTGTTGCCATAAGAGTCTTCAGATAGAATATCAACTCTTCCTCGGTGATACTTTTCAGAGTTACTACACTTGGAAAATGAGCTATAGGTCTAATATTCTCAGTCACGTTAAGCGCTTGACCTGTAGACTGGGTTGCTATATCAACAGCATTAAATGTTATCAGTTCACTTATCTCATCATAGGACTCTATACTATATGCGGAACTATACTCAATCCTATGTTTGATATTCCATCTATTCTCCTGACCTGTCTCTGTACTCACGGCACCAAAAAGTACACACCTAGGACATCTCCTGCACAAATTGTCTTTTAACCTACAATTTTTCACAGCATCTTCTAGTTCTACTCCTAGAGCATTAGCATAGGAACGATAAAGTCTAATATACATCCTATTTTCTGGTGCTTTTTGCTTACTAGCTAGCATTACTGCCTTAAGCACTGCTTCAGGATTATCAATGGATTTAGGTAGAGTAGCTACATTAAGCTCTCTAGTATCCTCAGTCCTAAATATCGTATAGTCGTGTGTTTGCCTAATTACAAGAATTTGTATGGTTTTTGCACTCTGTAAGAGTGGTATTTCTGCCTCAAATAACCCTTCAAGCGGAGAAAGAAAACTATACTTAACCATACTTATTCACCTTTTTCAGTAGTTTTTGATTTTGCGGCTGCCCGCTCAACTATATATTTCATCTTATGCTTATATACGGCATAATCTAGCTCACGGAGAAGCCTTATCCATATTCTCGTAGATACCTGAGACCTTATTTCTAATAGATCGTTTATAGCTTTTTCTAAAAGTTCCACGGCTTCTTTGCTTATCGGTCCTGAAAGATTCGTATGTATATTTATTATATATCCGAGCAGAGCATCCTTATCTTGGAAACGCTCACTCTCCAATACACCTATAAGCTTACCTACTGGACCCATGATCGTATGTTTTGAAAAACCTGAAGGCCCCCGATAGTAGTTGTTGAGGTATTTTGCAAGTATTTCAGCGATATTAGCTATTTTATTTCTTACTTCACTATATTTTACCTCACCTATTTTCTCATATATTCTAACTAGAGGACGACTCATACCACCACCTCTCCAAAATTTCTAAATATTCCAAAAAAATCTGAATATTTTTTAAGTTGGGTCTCCTTAGGCTCTCTATATATCGCCTAAGGATCATTCCAGGAGGCCGGGTTAACAGATTTAGGAGACCACTTTCACCATAGCTAGCTCTTACCTTCAATAGTTCATCTTGAATAAGCTCAGCAGCTGTCAATATATTAGCTAATTCTTCAGCTTTCTCAATGGGTATCCAGCCATTTATAAGTTTGAATCCCTTTTCACTAAAACAACTTTGTTGATCTGCTTTCAATGGAACACGAGTAGCCCCTAAGGGTCTTGGACTGGCAAAAGGAGTCATAACCCTATTAGGCATATAGACAGCAGCATGATAAAATAAGTGAAGTAGAAGTCCGAGATTTAACCTTCTTAATATCTTACTTGATTCAGCCTCATTTCTAGATCCTAGAGGTGGTGCAGATAAGATAATATAGTTTCCAGCGAAACTTATAAGCGAATAGTCTGATCCTAAGTGTACCTTATTAAAACCATGAGTAACTGCAATTCGAGCTGCCTGCTTCCAATCGTTGATTTCTATATTATACTCGAAGCTTAAATCCTCTAAACTATATTCTTTCTTAAGCATCTCTGCAATCTCCTTAAGTACTTCATCTTCACTTTTACCGAGAGCTGTATGTAACTTAAGTGGATTATTAGCTATTTCCCATGGTTTAATCCTTTCATCGTCTAAGCCAAGGAACTTCTTCCTGAATTCATAACTAACTATAGATAATTTCCCACTAGATGATAAAGCGTTATTAAGTGCCTCCCAGTATGTTTTAAAGTACTCAGGAGCCATTGTAAAGAAAGGAACTATATAGTAGATGTTATTTCGTACAGGATCTATATTTGCTAGATTCCTAAGACTTCCCTCTAGCCTACAAATATGACATATCCTAGCCTTCATACCTTTACGTAACCTTACCCCCGCTGGAAGTTGGTTCAAGAATCTTTCTGTTCCTCCTCCCACTAGTGATGCAGGAGCATCAAATGCACCTTTTCTTCCACATATTATACATGTAGGTGCACCTTTGTCTTTACCAGAAACATATCCAGAGCTTAGCTTTTCAGGCTGCATCATAAACATCTCACCTGTATAGGTTGAAACAATCGTTACTTCATCAAGCAACATTTTTAGTGGTTCTGCAAAGATTCCTTTTTCTAAACCTTTTTCTTCAATTTTCTTTCTCATCTCTATAGTTGCCTTATAGAAAACGTCAATCAGCTTCTCTATTATTCCATTCTGGTCTAAAGAATCTAGCCCTGATTCTAAATAGAAATCCAAACAGATATTAATGGCCCTATCCGTATTTGTTGTATTCGCAAGTTCGCCTAACTCGTCAAAGTTCTGATTTCCGAAAGCTTCTATTAAAATCTTTATCCAAGTTTCTTGAGGGATTCCTCGTTGCTCAAAAACTTGTCGTACTCCATTAAAGATAGTCCAAAGATTATGTATCGTTTTAAGATTTATGGCCTCATATTCTCTTTCAACACTACTGGCACTAGGCTTCATTTCCTGCAACTTTACAATAAATTTTTCAATGTTAGGATACATAACTACCCTTGAACTCTTAATATAGTTCCAAAAGCCTTTAACAGCATCATCACTGATCAATAGATATTCAGGAACCTTTACTATAACTTGGTTTATAGCCCCAAAGGCTACTTCACCTAATCTATGACTTCCTACAGATTCCAAGAAATCTTTAAGCGTAGATCTAAGTTCTTCCTCAAGCTCTCCTTTTACAGGTAAATCTCTATTTTTACCAATATATATTGTACCATCTGCTAAATATATAATAGGCTTATAGCCTTTCTTTTTCATAACCGACTCAACAGCTCTATGCACAAGCTGAGTAACCACACCACGAACCATGCTTACTTGGTGGTATGCTATTGATAAACCATATTTATTTAAAATCTCAGCCACATGACCTCTTAACTCCCAATAGCCCTTAATACTATTCAATATATCTGCTAGTATAGCTACATCTAATAACTTTTCAGGCAAAGGACCAGCTCCAAACATCTCAGTATAATCATATACAGAAGATGGAGCTTCATTCAAATAAGCTATACGTTTCGTATAATCCCTCATTATGTCCTTTAAACCAAATTCATCAATAATTTCTTCAAATTCTTCCTTATACTTCCCATATGGAATTTTTTCAGGAGATACAAGTTTTCCTTGAGTCACCTTGCTCTGAAAATCCTCTGCACATTTCATATAGTCATGCAGAAATAAACCAACAAATAAAGGCATAAGATATTTCTCATCTAAATTTATTACTTCTGCAAGCCTCCAACCCACTAATGCAGAATTTATTGAATGATGTAGAAGGGATTGATATCTTCCTAATCCTGGCGCACGTGCATACTTCGCTACCAGCTTATGCCATCCCCGTTTATACCCGGCCTCTAACGCTTTATAAAATACTTCTTTTAAAGACATTTTCAACAATATTATCTACAAGCAACTATTATAAAAAAATTCCTAGAGATAAAATAGATTAATATTTCACAAAAAATGAAATAAAAAATCGTTTATAAAATATTTAAATCACTATGATAAAAAACATCGT
>JAGGXB010000006.1 GCA_021163245.1 Thermoproteales archaeon | reverse complement strand
TAACATAAATATATCCTTTAATAAATGCTTTTTCCAAATCGGTAATCTTAATAATTTCTGACTTGCCACTTTTTATTACTTGTAAAATATTATCATTAGCTAAGATACCTATAATTTTTCTAACCCGTGAATAAGGTAGTTCTAATTCTCGTTCAATATTTCTTAAAGAGCATTTTTCAGGCTTCCAAGAATTATATATTAGATATTTAATTATTACATTGCTTATTTTTGTATCATCTATTTTTGTTCTTCTTAATTCTCGTCCTATCTTTTTTGCCTCTTTTAACGAATTCCGAATAAACTCTTCATGCATTTATATCGTATGATTTATAAATCATATGATATAAAAATATTATGAAACATAATTTAGCTATAACTAAAGCTAAAGTGAATAAATTAAATTTTGAAGCAATAAAAAAGTAAAGTAGATATGTTATGTTATCTAAATATATAATAGAAACATATAATTTGACAAAAATCTTTAAGTTAAAAAAAGGAAGAGATATTGTATGGATAAAAGCTAATGACAATATTACTTTAAAAATTGAAGAAGGAAAGGTTTATGGTATTGCTGGACCCAATGGATCTGGCAAAACTACACTTATCAAAATACTTTGTGGACTCTTACTGCCAGATAGGGGGTCCGTAATAGTTGATGGGTATGATGTTTTGAAAGTTAAAAGAAATATTAATGTTACCTCTGTAAATGCAATTTTTGCCATCCAGGATCTCATACAAGAATTTATTGGGTATATAGGTAGGCTACCGACCTATAAATTTCTAAAGTATTGCGCGTATTACATGGGTTTTGACGCACAAAAAGTTGAGACTGGCATTGATGAAGCTTTAGACATGGTCAGCTTATCAGGCTGGAAAGATGAATGGCCGGTAAAATTTTCTACAGGTATGCTCAGAAGACTCGAATTAGCATTAGCTTTATTGTCAGATAAGCCAATATACTTACTAGATGAACCAACAACTCATCTAGATCCCCTATCAGCAAAGAAGTTTAGGAATATTCTCAAAATATTAGCAAAAGAACAAGGTAAGACAATACTCTTTACCAGCCATTTAATGGATGATATAGAAGATGTGTGTGACAGAGTAGTATTCCTGAAAAACGGAAAGATAATCTTTGAAGGAGATCCTGAATATTTAAAAGACATCACTTATAGTAAGGAGGTAATACGATTAGAAGTAATAGATGAGTCGTCAGTGCTATTTGATAGGCTTAAAAGTTTGGATGGAGTATTAGAGGTAAAAAAGCTTAAAAGTAGTAATGGACTCGGTATCTTCAATATTATCATAGAGAAGGATAATGCCGATGTTATTCCCGAAATTTCTAAGGTAGTTTTAAAGAATGGAAGTAGTATCTTTGAGATTCGAAAAATAAGACCAAACCTTAACGAAGTTTTTATTAAAATTTATGAAGAGTCGGAACAGGATGAGACATAGGAATTTATTATATTGGTTAGCTACTTCCTTAAGGATGACTAAGTGGACTATAAAAGCAATGATATTAGGTAACCTAAATTATAAGACAAACTTTGTCTTAATAATTCTTAACACTTTTGTAGGCATATTATCTTATGCATTTCTAGGTAGCACGATTGTTTATCAAAAAGGCATAGAGGATTATGGTGTATCTTCGTCTATTGCCTTCTTGCTATCAGGGTATATTGCTCTCTATCTCCTAGGACCCTTAGAGGGACATTTAGAATTCTCAGCCGAGTTCTATAATTTAATGTCGTTGATGCCTGTTCCCTTATGGTGCATATTCTTCTCACGTACCTTATTGGCTTTTACGAAGACTCTAAGCTTTATCCTAGTTATCCTTTTTATTGCCTTCATTTTCGGTGTTTCTTTCAACGTGAACATTTTCTTATTTGTATATACTTTATTATTTTCAGTTCTTCTAGGTATCGGTGTAGGATTGCTAAGCTCCGGAGTGAACTTTATAGTCAAGAAAGGAAATCCAATTAGGTGGATCATAGATATATTAGAATCTCTACTCTCAGGTAGATGGTTTCCAATAACTATTCTTCCAACATTTCTAAGATACTTTTCCTGGATATTACCTAGTACACCATTAAACTATTGTCTAAGAACAAGCCTTTTTGCTGGTACGTCACCAATTAATTTTCTCCACTTCATAATTTTCGCGAGTACGTCTTTATCATATTTCCTTCTCGGATATATAGTATTCTGGAGAGGAGTACAAAAAATAAGAAGAGAAGGCTTAATCTTGTAACCTAAACAAAATATAGAAATCCTCAAAAGAAAGTTAGATAATAGATTAAATAAGCTTATATCTGTCTAAATTTCTTAAATATTTCCTTAAGTTTCTTTTTATCCATCACACTTTATATCACATTGGTAATGATTTTTTCTTCATTATATACTCTGGGACAATATTAAAAACCAGACAAAATATCAAAAGCAGTTCTTCTCTCTAAAAACTCCAAAACCTAGACATATTAATCCTTTTGATAAGTATTACAAAACAAAAAATCAACTATAAAAAATATACCAATACAGAAAACTTTTTTATCTAGTAATCACATCTACACGAACACAAATCTATTATCAGAAACACAATTTTCTCATATACTTGAAATATTGCCTAAAAACAATATGAATCAACAATAAAAGATTAGATATATGTACTCCCAAATATAAGTATAATAAAAATAAATATAAAAACAATAAAAAAAGACATATAAAGAGTCTAGTAATATCCTTTAACCAAACTTTTAACTATATACAGC
>JAGGXB010000102.1 GCA_021163245.1 Thermoproteales archaeon | reverse complement strand
GGGAGAATTGACGAAATACAAAAGGAAATGCAAAATAAATTATGATAAAATTCATTTTTTATCCAAAATATTTAAGAAAAAAGAAATTATGGAACTTATCAATAAAGCTGAAGAAAATGATATACAGTATAAAGTTGTTAACAATATAAACATTATACTATTTGATGAAATAAAAAGTGGTTTTATCATAGTTTCAGCTGCTTTAGTAAGTTATATGCTATCAACAAAAGGAGAAAAACATTGGAAAATACTTGAAGAATATGTAGAGATTTATCGAAGCAAAGATGTAAGAGAAATAATAACTCTTTTTGTGAAAAATAGTCCTTCACTTAGATTATATAGGAATAATAGAATAAAGAGGATGGAAAGGATAATAAATAATTTTTATCCTCTTTACCTTAAGAAATATAATATCTATAAAAACAACTTTCAAGAACTGAGAAAAGATCTTTCATCCATATTGAAAACCTCTAAAGATTCAAAAACTATAGTTTTTTCATTGAAAATGTTCTATTATCATCTTAAAGTACTAGGAGAAAAAACTGAAATACCCAGAGATATTCCAATTCCCGTCGATTATAGGATTACATTAATTTCTTTATTAAATAATCTTATAATTCTTGATGATACTTTTCCATCCATTCGTGATAAAGCATTAATTGCTAGAAAATATTGTAGCGAAGAGATTAGAGAGGCTTGGCAAAAAATAGCTAATATCACCAGTATATCTCCCCTAAAACTTGATACACTTCTATGGGTGCTTGGAAGATGTATAGATCCAAAAGTAGAGAGAAAAAAGGAATGTATCGAAAGAATCATCGCAACAAAGTTAAGCATGAATCAAATAATAGCCTTGGAAAAGATACTAGGAATAAAAATGATAAAATTGTAGTTAAAGATCATAGTCTGAAGGCATAAAATATATTTTAATTAATCCACTTTGCCAATCTCTTATCACGATTCTTGCTGCCTCCTCGATATTTAACTTACCTCCCTTCAGAAGTAAACCTCTTCTTCTAGCTAACTTTTCTAAGAAAACGTAGGGATCGTCAGTTTCTTCATCTAGATTATATCTTTTTATCAATTCTCTCGAATTTCTCTTTAGCAGTCTTTCTATAAGTGCAACAGCTGGAGGAATAGGGTCTTCTAATGCTTCCGGTCTTAACACGCTTTTTAAAACAAGTTCTTCTCTATTGCCTTTAGGAATTACTCCTGGAGTATCTATAACTTTAAGCCACTTTGACACTCTAAGAATAGTATATGACTTTGTATATCCTGGAATAGGTGATGTGCCTACACTATGGGATCCTTTAAGTATATTAATTATAGTAGATTTCCCAACATTTGGTAACCCTACAACAGCCACCGTAACAACATCCTTATCTGAGAATTTACGAATAGCTTTCCATATCAGACTTGTCCCCAGTCTCTTCTTAGCACTTAGATAAATTGTATAACAATCTTTACTTAGTATCTTCTTCCACTGTTCCAATACGTCTCTTGGAACTAAGTCTGCTTTATTTATAATAATAATAAGTTTTTTATTCATCTTCCTAACTAATTTTTCGAGTCTTTTATCTCTAGTATTTAATGGATCACGAGCATCAACTACTTCTAAAACTATATCTGCTTTATTAATAATATTGATAAGAATTCTCCATTCTTTCCTCATAAAAATCTTTTAAAAATAAATAAAAATTATAACATTTTAATTTTTTCTAACGGTCTTATATTTAAAACTTCTTTGTTAACCAATGATAAAGGCATCTTACCCTGAAATATATAAAGCAGATTTTTAGCTGACATCTCAGCCATTTTAGTCCTAGCTTCTATAGTAGCACTACCGATGTGTGGAGCTAAAACAACATTTTCTAATTTAGTTATAGGATGTTTAGGAGGTAGTGGCTCCTGTTCAAAAACGTCAAGTGCAGCTCCTGCAATCCAACCTTCTTTTAACGCTTTAATTAATGCTTCAGTATCAACAACCGCGCCTCTTGCAGTATTTATTAAATACGCTGTATTTTTCATCATTTTTAGCTCCTTTTCCCCAATCATATGATAAGTATCTTTAGTCAATGCTGTATGGAGACTCACAAAATCAGATTCTTTAAGAAGTGCTTCAAGATCAACATATTTAATACCTAGTTCTTTTTCAAGATCCTCCTTTCTATGCCTACTATAGTATATAACCTTCATACCAAATCCTTTAACTTTTCTAGCTACCGCCGTACCTATACCGCCAAGACCAATTATTCCAAGTGTTTTACCTTTAAGTTCAGGACCAGTCATAAATAATGGACTCCAAGGTTTATTCCACTCACCTTTTCTTATCAATTGATCCGCTTCAACTATCCTTCTTGTGACAGCTAGTAACAAACCAATTGTTAATTCAGCTACCGCATCAGTTAAAACACCGGGAGTATTAGTCACATATATACCTCTTTTCGTAGCAGCCTCAATATCGATATGATCATATCCAACACTCATAGTACTAATAACTTTTAGATTAGGAGCTGCATCCATGACCTTTTCATCTATCTTGTCAGTCAATAAACAGAGTATAGCGTCTTTATCCTTGACTTTTTCTAAGATCTCTTCTCTAGATGGAGGATAATCCATCGAATCATGTATTTCTACATCGAAATTCTCTTTTACTATAGAAAGTCCAGGGTCAGGAATAATTCTAGTAACATATACTTTTGGTTTAGCCATATAACTCACCTCTAAATCATTTAAAATATATCCTACGGCATAAAAAAATATAGTCTTAACAAACAATGTAAGATAAACTATAAAACCCGATGCTTAAAATATTAAGCACAATAATTACATGGTGTCTGGCAATGCATAAAAGTTTATTGTTAAGCACAGTCAGCTTATTTGCTGCACTTTTCTTTATAGTAACTGAATTTACACCGGGAATACCTTTATATGGTCTTTCAGCGAAATCGAAAATACAAGTTAGCATAGTATTAATACCTATTTATGGTTTAGTTCTCGGTCCATACTTAGGAGCATTATCTACTTTTCTAGGTGTAGTTTTAGCAACACTATACCCGAAACCAGCATCAAGTGTATTCTCATATATGAATATTTTTAGCCCAACAATAGGCACATTAATTGTAGGGATTGTCTCGGAATCGTTCTTAGCTAAGAAAACAATAACCGTTATAAAAACAACAATTATATTCTTTATAGGAATGGTATCTTTATGGCTTATTCTTCCAGTAGGTAGAATAGCTTTTCCTTTCATTTTATTTCATATATTCTCTTTTATTCTTATAATCCTATATTTTCTATTTTATGAAAAATATGACTATCTCAAAAATACAGTTTTTAAAGCAGCGATTTTGAGTTTATCCGGAATAATTACTGATCACTTTATCGGTAGTTTTAACGGGTTGCTTTTCTTTTCTTATATTGTAGGTATGAAGACAAAAACTTTAGCAAGAATCTATATCTCTGCCATACCATTCATTGTAATCGAAAGAACTATAATGATAATGTTAGCAACAATATTTACAGCCTCTGTAATAAAACTAATTCCAAAATCTCTATATATTCGAAACAAGTAAAATGGTCCCCCGGCCGGGAATCTCACCCCAATAAAGGGGTTTTGAACCCGGGACCTGCCGGTTACCGCCGGCTGGCACGGCTTCATTTTTACCCGCTCGGGAATATCTAGGCCGTGTGGTTCCCCTACAGCCGGCCGCTCTCTAATCAACCAGGCTTTAATCCTGGCTTGCGACTGAGCTACCGGGGGACATTAATATTTTGTTTATACTGTTTTTTAAGGTTTTTGCCAACGATTATCGTGTAATGGTTACACTTCTGAAGACTTCTAGCAGCTTCTTTTTCGAAGGTGTCTCAAAATACTTTCTTATAGGCTCAACTAACCTATTTATCTCACGTGCAACATTTATTTTAAGATCCTGTGGATGTATAAGACCATTAATATAATCATTTTCAACCTCACTATAACTATGATATTCCTTTGTACCTCCATATTTTGGATCTCTCTCTAAGACAAATGTATCATTATATCTAAATATTATATATTTTACAATTTCCATAACTGGATTTTCTTCAGCTATCCTAGGTGGACAGTAAGCTTTTAACAATTTATGTCTAATCTCTTTTTCAGTGTCATGTATAAATATAGCGGTCCATGGTTTACTCTTACTCATCTTTGCAGCCAAAATCCTTTCCCGCTTATCCTTAATTCCTTTAGGTGGTGGAGCAAGACCCGGAAGTAAATGATGATGTAATGGAATAGGCTTATGCCAGCCAAGCTTAGGAAAAACTTCACGGCATAATACATGTATCTTTCTCTGATCAGTTCCTCCATGAGGAATATCATTTCCAAGATATCTAACATCTACAGCTTGCATAGGAGGATATATTAGCTGAGCAAATGACAGGGTCTCCCTCATACTTCTTCCCATTATTGTTATAGTCCTTAAAACTCTGTTGAGAGTAATATGAGAAGAAAGACGAACCAAATCCCTCCAATATTCATCATTTCCTTCATAAAGTTTGCTTCCCAATATGATTTTGGCTTTGGGACAAAAAAACTTAAAAGCTTCGCGATAATATTCACTGGCTTTAATTATACTTTCCCAATCTCCACCTAATTTTTTATTCAAAAAAGAATGCCAATCTGCCAAAAAAACTTTAACGTTTACTCCTGCTTCTGCGAGATCATTTATCTTCATACCACTCATAAATAATGTTCCAAGATGAAGATAGCCAGATATTTCAAAACCTATATAGTGCTCAGGATGCTCGTTAGTTTCAAATAATTCCTTTAACTCTTCTTCACCTATAACTTCTTCTGTTGGGGGTCTTTTGACAAGTTCTATTTTTCTTTCTGTGTCCATAAAATCCACTTCAGCATTAAACTTTATTACTTAAATTTCTTTCATCTATATATATAGTTTAAATTATTTTGTCCTTGCTAAATCTATTAAAAATTTTTTAAACAATTGGTGGAAAAGAGACAAAATAATCGAACTTGTCACGACAGCTATAATTACATCGCTTGTAAAACCTTTAATAGAAACACCAAGCGCTGTCCCTGATGCTGGAGGATGTTCAGTATCAGTTAATATCATTAAAAAAATTGATAAGCCGACTGCAAAGGCATACACTAGAATATTATTGATGTAATAAGAATAAAGGAATGTTGAGAACAACCCTGTCAATAAACCTATTAAATGCCCGCCAATAACATTCTTTGGTCTTGCTGTGATACTCTTAGGCATAGTAAATACAATGAAAGCTGTTGCTGCTATTGAAGAAATTATTACTGCATGTTCAATACTTAGGAAGAGTAATACAATATAAATTGTTATTATAGCTAAAGATATTTGTAAAAAAATATTTTTCCAGTATCTTAAAAATCTGACACGTGATTTATTAAATATCTCATTCATTGACCTAAGCCAATTTTATATAAATTACTCCTCTATCTTAGAT
>JAGGXB010000047.1 GCA_021163245.1 Thermoproteales archaeon | reverse complement strand
TTCGAATATTTTTTGGTAAATTAACTGTATCCTCTCAATTTCTCAATTTTTTGTATAGCCTCGTCTAACTGTTCCTTGGATATTTTCTTGAATAGAGGTTTTGGTTTCTTCAATGCTTGACCTTCTTGTACAGGTTTTATAGCCTCATCCCAAAGTCTTTTCTCTAATTCGTCATCATATCCAAGCATCTCCCATATTTTCTGTGAACTATCAGGTATGATTGGAAAAAGCATAATGGCTAAAGCTTTAACAACATGTAAGGCCACAAAGAGAATGGAAGCAGCTTTATCATCCTCTTGTTCCCATGGTCTAGTATCATTTATAAATGAATTTCCAAAGCTTGAAAGATGTAGTATCTTGCTTAATGCATCCTTGAATCTAAACCTATACATCGATTCCTTAGTCTTCCTAACTGTTTCATAGATTTTTTCCTCTAGTTGTTTTTCTTTTTCGTCTAGTTCCCTAGGTTTGGGAACTTTGCCGTTAAACTTACGATAAGTAAGTGTGAGTACTCTATGAATATAGTTACCGATATTGTCATTTAACTCACTGTTTATAACTCTCATAAAATCTTCCCATGTAAAGTTTGTATCCCTGACTTCTGGTCTCAAAGCTATTAGGACATACCTCCAGTAATCTACAGGAAATACTTCAAGTGCTTCATCTATCCATATACCGATACGTTTACTTTTTGAGAATTTTAGACCTTTAAATAGAAGATATTCAGTTGACGCTACTGTCCATGGGAGAACATATCCTTCTCCATTAGCAATAAGTAAAGATGGGAAAATTATTGTGTGAAATGGAATATTGTCTTTACCTATAAAGTAGACACTCTTTGTAGTTTGATCGAACCAGAATTCCTTCCATTTATCAGACTGGCCATTATTTTCAAAATATTCTTTTACAGCAGATACATATCCTAGAACTGCCTCCATCCAAACATATATAGTTTTTTCATTAGCTCCAGGAAATGGGGCGGGTATACCCCACTTGTTATCTCTTGTGAGGGACCGGGGCTTTAATCCATCTTTTATCATTTGTAAACTCATGTTTCGAGCATTTGGTGGTAAATTTTTGTTTTCCTCAATATATTTTCTTATTTTATCTTCGAGTTTGCGTAGATCTATAAACCAGTGACGAGTCTTTCTCAGTATTGGGGTAGCACCGCATATTGTGCATCGGGGGTTTATAAGCATAGTAGGGTCTAAGAGTCTTCCACAATTTTCACATTGGTCACCATGGGCTTTTTCATATAAACAGTATGGACATGTTCCAACAACGAAACGGTCAGGTAAAAATATTTTATCGTTAGGGCAATATAACATCTCTATCTCGTCCTCGAAAACATATCCATTCTCATATACCTTTTTATAAAAATCTTGTACGAAACTGATGTGTACCTTACTTTCAGTATTTGTATAGTTATCAAATGAAATTCTCCATCTCTCAAATAATTCTTTTATCCGTTTATGGTTTCTTTCAGCTAATTCCTTAGGAGAAATTTTTTGCTTCAATGCTTCTACTTCTATAGGCGTACCATGCATGTCTGATCCGCTAGCAAACACTACTTCTGCACCTGTCATCCTTAGAAAACGTGCAGCTACATCAGAAGAAAGTATAGATCCTATCATGTTTCCTAGATGTGGGGTTGCGTTAACATAAGGCCAAGCAGAGAATACCATCCATTTCTCTTTTTTCTTAGATTCTCTCTGAGACAAGATATCACCATCTTCTATAAGATATCGATACATTATTTTTAATTTGCTTAATATTACTTTTGGTTATAGTCCGCTATATAATGTTATGACTCAGAGTGTTTTTAAAGACATATTCATCCGAAACTCCTTTATAACTTTTGATTTTCCCAATTCTTTAATAAGGTGTATATTTTTAGAATATATGAATAATGTATTTTTGGATACCGGGAAACTGATTAATAATAATTGCTTAGAACCCATTTATTTCCTATGTTAATATTTCTAAGTCCCTCTTCCTTTGCGATTTTTATAGCTAGTTCAGCATGATTAACACTTGTTGGTGGAAGATCATATAATACATAATCTGGATGAAATGCAAGTAGCGAAAAAGGTATATTTTTATCCAGTGACGCGAGAAATCTGGCAATCATCCTAATTTCGTATTCGTCTACATATCCGGGAACTAAGAGTGTACTAGCTGTAAATAATGGAACTTCGGGACGCTCAGATGCTCGAGAAACAATATATTCAGCATTTTTGAAAACATTACCTATATCGATGCCTGTTAATGCTTTATAAACAGGAGAAGACCATGCTTTAAGATCAAACTTTATTATTCCTCCACTTCTTAGGGATAGGTTAACAACGGCTTTTAGAATATGTATATTGAAATGCCCGTTAGTCTCCCAACAAATTCTCATTATTCGTCCCTCGTTTTGAGCTCTGTTAAATGCTATTTTAGCTGTTTCTAAAGCATGAACGACTTGAGGTGAGGGATCGCCGCCAAAAAAACATATACATGTAACTCTTTTGTCTGCATATTCAGCTAATTCTTCCGCTGATAAAAAGGGCTTTGCTTTAGCTGCCATCTGTCTATATGACCAATTTTGACAGAATAGGCAGTCCAAATTACACGCGCCATAAAAAACCGCTAGGTTATAGTATCCTTTTTCACCATTTTTTCTAACAGCATAGTTTGGGTATCCTAAACCTTTACAGCCTGGACAAAACCAGTTGGCAACGCAATTTGTGGGTAAAGGATCATAATACCATTCTAGGACACCTTTATCAGGTGTACCTCCAAGTCTAACCAATTTACCATTTTCATTCTTTACAAGGCCGCAAAAACCTTTCTCTTCTCTCGGGATTCTACATTCAATGTCACATAAACTACATCTTATTCCGTTTTCAATCTTTGGTGGGGTGGATGGTAAATCAAACATTTTACGTGTTTCGTAATGGATTTTCATAGCTATTTTAAGGGCTTCGTCAGGATTTTCTCGTAGACAGTTAACACATACTCCTATAACCTCGGATACTGTTATATCTTCTTTTCCACAAAGTTTACATTTCTTTTTTCTAGTCCAAGCTTGTTTCCTATAGTTAAAAAATTTCCACATAACCTAATATATAAAGGATGAATACTTTAAAATTGTTAAGTATCAACTTTTCTTAATTGACTAGTTTAAATATGGCATATTTTACATCCTATAAGCATTTTATTAAATATATGGAAAAATAAATATATTTTTCTATAAATAATTATAACAAAAGAGATAATTTAGATCACTATGAAGAGAAGATTTTTAATATTTATTTTCTTTATAGTTTTCCTAGCGTTTTTAGTCGATATTCCTGCATTCCCAGAACTTAATGTGAATGATCCTAAATGTGATTTGAAGAATATTTGGACAGGTGCAGCATCTGAGGTATGCTTTGGCTATGTAGATATTGTAGGGGTTAATATAGTTGAGAGAAACAATTATCTAATAATTTTAATCAGTCTTAGTTCTTCTATACCTGAAGTTGTTGAGAGAAAACTATACTATTATTTTCTCCTTGACTCTGATGGAAATTCTAACAATAACTGTCAAGATAAGCCTTTTGAAAATATAGATACATGGTATGTTCTCATATATGATGGAACGTGGAGAATTGAGAAAGACAGATATAGAAGTTGGGGGTGGGATATAGAATCCACTAAAGCAACTTTTTCTGTTTTAGATGGAGGCCGTTTACTCAATATTACTATTCCTATAGCTGAACTTGGGGATAATTATCATAAACTAAAGAAGGTTTCTTGGAAAGTTATTACGGAAGACACAGCTTCACATATAGGTGACATTGTACCAAATAGCGGTCTAGGTGTTTTTAATAGGGAGGAAAAGCATGTTGAGGTTACTGTTACTTTTCCAGTATATGTGCCTTGGATAGTTATTGATGGACAAAAATATTTAGGAGAAGATGGAGTTGCGAAGGTAAGTATTACTCCTGGAAAGCATGTAGTAAGTGTTCCGAAGATAATAAATGTTTCCGATAATATCAAGAAGGTTTTTGTTGAATGGAGCGATGGAGTCAAAGAAAACACTAGAACAATATATATAGATGAAGATGGAGTAGACATTGATTGTGTATATGATACTTTGTTGAGGGTAAGGATAATATCGAAGTATGGTAAAAAAATAGGTGAGGGATGGTATAAACAAGGTTCAACAGTAAATTTAGGGTTGAGTAAAAAAATAGTATATTTAAAGAAAGATTCTAGAGTTGTTTTTAGTAACTGGGATGGATCATGGGGAAGAAATACATTTAATCCAGCTTTACCTCTACAGAAGGTTGATGAGCTTATCGACCCTATAACGATTAAAGCTGTATGGACAAAAGAATATTATGTTAATGTTTCATCAACCTATGGAAAAGCTAAAGGAGGCGGATGGTATCCTGTAGGTAATGAAACTGTTATCAGTGTTGAAAAAAGTATAGGTTTTGAAAATGGCACGAGAGTAATTTTCAAAAGATGGACTGGAACCCTAACAGTTTCTAAGAACAAATTTAAATATAAGGTTACAAAGCCTGCTGTTTTCAGAGCAAACTGGGATATATTATTTGAAGTATCTTTTACATTTTATACTCCTGAGAAAGAGATTATTGTCCCTGAGAAATTAACCATTGAGAGGGACGATGGATTAGAATTTACTTTTACGGAGTTTAAATATGATTGGGTTAAAAAGGGTAAGTATCGTATTTCTAAAGTTATTTATAAGGGAGTAGATGTAAAGAGTGATAATGCGAGTTATGTAAATATAAATAATCCAGGAATTTACTCTGTTCCATGTAGAGTTTATGACCTTGTTATAGTTGTTAAAGATATCTTTGGAATACCTTCGATTGGGACACAGGTAACAATAATCTTTCCAAATAATGAGAGTATAACTAAACAAACAGACTTTGGGAAAATATATCTGGATAATATACCTGTAGGGAAATATAAAATAAAGGTTACGAACGTTATACAAACTTTTGAAGATGAAGTATATCTTGATTCGGATAAAACAAAAGATGTTAATATGTATGGTTCGTATGCTACATTCATACTTATTTTTATACTTATATTGTTACTATATGGTGGCTACAGACTTATAGGAGACATGTTTGGTGGTCGTGAACCCGTTGTAATGGAGTGTGAAGAACTTATAGAAGAGCTTAAGAGACTGATGAAGATAAGGAATGCTATTATTGCGACAATCGAGTATTATAAGAATCTTAAAAAGCTTGTTGATAGCTTACCTAGGCTTATAGATGAATACAATAGATTGGCTAAGGATCTCTCTAAAATTGAGACTGCATATGTGATTAAAAGGGATCATGAAAGATATGGGAAAATTATCTGGCTGATATATGATGTGATAAGTTGGGCTATGTTTTTCATAGGATTCGCCAGTGCACTTACTAAGATTATACAAGTAGGTATAAAGTATGGGCTGAAAAAAGGAGTTTATAAAGCTGTAGAAGAGACATTAGAGATGATTATAGGTAAGTTTAAGGATATTAAGTTTTTGAGGGATGTTGCTGAAAGTTTGTTGAAGGAAGAAGCTGAAGGTATTATTAAAGCTACTGCTGAGTATGCTAAATCGAGTATTGAGGAGCACTTGAATAAGGTGCGTGAAAGAATTGAGAAAGGGATGACTTTGAAAGAAATTGAGGAATTGTGGAAAATGACTAAGGCTATGTTAGAGTTGTTGGATCGTAGAATTGCTGAGGCTGTAGGGGCGTCTAGGATTAATTTTCAGGAAGTTTTTCGAAGCTTGGATAATGATCTAAGGGATGTTAATAAAAGAATTAGGGAGTTAATGGATGAAATAGAGAGAAGGAAATGTGAATGTGAGAAAAGATATGCTAAGAGAGTGGATGATCTTAAAAAAGAGCTTGATAAGAAATTGAAGGAGCTTGAAGAAAAATATCATAGATTGATAAGTGAGAAAGAGAAGATTTCTAAAGAGATAGATAAAACTTATGATGAAATATTCCAGTTATATGAAGAGATATTTGAGAGGCAAAGTAGGATTAGAGAAATAGGTGAAGAGATAGATAAGTTAAAAGAAGAGAAAAAGAGATTTGCTAAGTCTAAAGGACAGGAAATCACTCAGTTATCGTTAGAGAAACAAAAGCTTGAAGATATGGTTAAAGAAAGTATTGGTCTGGGTTTGGGTAAAAATCTTGTTGAAGAATATAGGCGTCAGAGGTTTAGAAGTTTAAGCCTTAAGCTTAGGGAAGCTAAGGGAGAAGAGAGGAGGATGATAGAGAAAGAGATGGCTGATCTTTATAAAATTAAAGATCCAATAGAATGGGCTAATAACAGGATTAGTGAAATAGATGACATAATAAATGACTATTATAATAAGATTAAAGAAATAAATTCCAATATAG
>JAGGXB010000143.1 GCA_021163245.1 Thermoproteales archaeon | reverse complement strand
GTATATAAAGAGTAAACAATTATTTTTTTATTTTATTGAAAATCTTTATCAAGAGATATAAAATAATACTTCCTTATAATCTAAATAAATTAATCTTATCTAGGCTTTTATAACTAATACGAAGATGTGCTGAACTATCTATTTACTGGGTTTATAGATATTTATTCTAATCAATAACTATAGTTATTGATATTAGTCTCAGCTCTACATAATAATAATTATGTCTCTTTTATCTATAGGAAATACACGACAACTCTTTATAGATGATTTCTTAATAGAGGAATCTAAAAATGTTAGATTAGTTATAAATCCACCAATAAAAATGGGACCGGTTCTCAAAGCTGATAGAGAATGGGAAGGTCACCGTGTAGGTGCTTATGGCTCAGTTATAGAAGATGAAGGTATATACAAAATGTTCTATGACTGTATCGATAATAATGGAAATATTTTTCACTGCTATGCTTATTCTAAGGATGGTATTAAGTGGATAAAGCC
Source organism: Thermoproteales archaeon (assembly GCA_021163245.1). Taxonomy (GTDB): domain Archaea; phylum Thermoproteota; class Thermoprotei; order Thermofilales; family Thermofilaceae; genus JAGGXB01. Next base: position 3,615 of record JAGGXB010000143.1, on the reverse strand, counting down.
TAAATTAGGGTTAGTGGAATATAAAGGATCTAGAGACAACAATATATTACCTTTAGCGCCATGTGGTACTGTGTTTATTGATCCCCACGATATTCCTGAGAGAAAATATAAGTATGTTACTTATGGACATGGAAGAAGAGGATATGGTAAACAATATGGAGTATATGTCTGGTATTCTAAAGATGGCTTAAACTGGAAAAGAAATGACAAGCTGGCACTGCCGCTGAATCCAGATACTCAAAACCAGGCATTTTGGGATGATAGGATAGGAAAATATGTTGCTTATCTAAGGGCCTGGTGTCCAAAAAGATGCGTTGCTAGAGTAGAAATAGACAATATATTGGATCCTTGGCCTTTTAAGCCTCGTAGTGACAAAATATATGATTCTCAAACACCCGAAAAATGGCCTACACCTACAACAGAACTTCCCATAGTTTTTAGATATGATGATAAAGATCCAGATAACTTAGACCACTATAATCCATGTGTAATTAAATATCCTTTTGCTGAGGATGTCTATTTTATGTTTCCAAGTGCTTATCTTCACTTTCCTGAACCTCCAATAGGAAAGTATAGAAATGATGGTTTGCTCGATATTCAGATCGCAACTAGTAGAGATGGAATCCATTGGAATAGACTGACACGTGATTCATATATTAGACTTGGAAAAGAAGGTGAATTGGATAGTAAGGCAATATACATGCTTGTCGGGATGATTAGGAAAGGAGACGAGATATGGATGTATTATGGAGGATTCGATTACTCACATGGAGCATATAGCTTCGATATGAAATATAAAGGAACTATTTTCAGAGTAGTTCAAAGGCTTGACGGCTTTACTTCTGTGGATGCTGACTATTCGGGTGGTGAAGTTATTACAAAACCTCTAAAACCAAAAGGAAATAAACTTGTTGTAAATGCAGATACCTCAGCTACAGGTGAGCTGCGTGTAGAGATTCTAGATGAAGACTATAATCCCATCAAAAATTATAGTTTAGATGACTCTGATAGAATGCATTTTAATAGCTGTAATTTTATGGTAACGTGGCATAAGAACCCGAAGATAAATGGAATAGAGGATAAGATTATTAGGCTTAGGTTCGTGTTTAGGAATACAAAACTATATGCATTCCAATTTATCGATTAGATTTAAAAAATTATAATATTTTTACTTTGGTGAAGAATTTTTTTCTGTAAACTATGTTTAAAGGTTTTCCAACAATTTCAAAAGTATCTTTCAAAAATATATCTTTAGAAGAGCTTCCGATAAGTACAGTATATACTCCTGGCTCCACAATTAGTCTCATTGATCTGTCGTAAAATGCTAATTGTTCGGCCTGTAAAGTAAAGATAATTTTTTTCTCTTCAAAGGGTTTTAAGAAAACTTTAGCAAATCCCTTAAGTTCTTTATGTGGTCTTGTTAGAGATGCGTATTCTTTTTGAATATATAGCTGGACTACTTCGTAACCCTCATAATTGCCTTCGTTCTTGACAGTAAGACTTATGTTTACATATCCACCGGGATAAATCATCTTAGGTTCTATACTTAGGTTGTTGTATGTAAACTTAGTATAGCTTAATCCATATCCAAAAGGATACAATGGTTCAGAATCTATAAATACATATTCTCTAAACGATGTTGTTTTCCTATTATAGTAAACAGGAAGTTGTCCAACATGTTTCGGAAAAGACAAAGGAAGTCTTCCAGAAGGATTATACTTGCCAAACAGTATCTCAGCTATAGCATTCCCACCTTCTTCACCTGGGAACCACGCTTCCAAAACAGCAGCACATTTCTCAAAGATGTCACCTATAGACAAGGGTCTTCCATTAATCAATACCAATACTATAGGCTTACCAAGTTCGAATAATTTGTCTAAAAGATCTCTTTGTACACCGGGAAGATCTAAGTTAGCACGATCTCTGTTTTCTCCAGTAACTGCTCCTTCACGTAAACCGGACGACTCGCCCATAACAGCTATAACTATGTCACTTTTCTCAGCGACACTTATAGCTTCTTTAAAGCCGTCTTTAGACGGATTTATAACATCGCAACCCTTAGCATAATATACTCTTGTTTTTGAAGAAACATGGTTTTTAATACCTTCAAGAACACTAACTATCTTTTTTGTATCATAGTTTAAATTTATGTGTACTTCAAAAGAATAATCTCCCATTAAGCCTCGAGTTGAGTTGGCTTTAGGTCCTATAACTGCTATGGAACTTATATCGTTGCTTAATGGTAAAACTCCATTATTTTTAAGCAATATTATAGATTCTCTCGCAGCCTCCAATGCTATTTTTCTGTCATCAACGGTGTCTATTACATCTTTAACTTTTGAAGGTTCAACGAAAGGGTTATCAAAAAGACCTAAGAGTAATTTAACTTTTAATACTCTTTTAACTGAACGATCGATTAAGGAAACTGGTACTATTCCTTCTTTAACAGCATTTAATAAAGGTTCAAAATAACAATTCATATGGGGGAGTTCCAGATCAATACCGGCTTCTAAAGCCTGTATAGCAGCATCTGTCTTATCAACGGCTACTTTGTGAAAAGAGTATAGCATGTCTATAGCACCATAATCTGAAACAACAAAACCCTCGAATCCCCATTCTTTTCTAAGGATATAAGTAAACAATTTTTTCGAAGCGACACAAGGAATACCATCAATTTCATGATAAGCATTCATTAGAGACATAGCATGACCCTGTCTTATTGCAACCTCAAAAGGAAACATGAAGATTTCACGAAGCTCTCTCTCAGATACATGTACAGGAGCAAGATTTCTTCCTCCCTCAGAAAAACTATATCCGACAAAGTGTTTAGGTGTAGCGATGATTCCATCGGTTAAATCTTCTCCTTGTAAACCTTCAATATATGCTAAACCAATGGAAGCAACCAAATATGGGTCCTCACCATATGTTTCCTCTGTTCTACCCCAACGTGGATCTCTCATAACATCCAATACAGGAGCTAAACCTTGATGTACGCCAACACATCTCATCTGTCGCCTTATAACCGATGAAACCTTTTTAACCAAAGAAGGATTCCATGAACTCGCGAGACCAATAGCTTGAGGAAAAGTAGTGGCATGTGAAGCCATAAACCCACTCAGACATTCCTCATGAATTATGGCTGGGATCTTAAGCCTCGTATTCTCTATCAAAAATTTCTGAATAGTATTCGCAAGATATGCAACTTTATTTAATGGTATATCTCTTCCACCAGCCAGTCTAGATATTTCACCGATACCATATTTCAAGTAATCTTTCATTTTTTCCTCTGAAATATTGTTATCATCATCTAGAAGATTTCTAGCATAAACAGAAGTAAGTTGGGCAACTTTTTCCTCTAGGGTCATTTTGTTTAACAATTTATTAATAATTTTCTCCTGTTCTAAAATATTCATTTTTCCAGCCATAAAATATAACATTAAAATAATATTAATGACTTTGTTAACCGTATATGTTATTAAAATAAAAAGTTTCTATACTAACTATAATATTTTTGAGAAAAGAAAAAATAATTTATTTTAAAGGTTTAACGCTCTGACTTTTATTTCCAATTTTTCTATGTTTTTTCAACTTATAATAGTATACAATGATGATAGT
>JAGGXB010000020.1 GCA_021163245.1 Thermoproteales archaeon | reverse complement strand
GATTTATATTTAAAACTAAATATTTTTTACCTTATGCAGCAGAGTAGGTTAATACAATTTGTAGCAATTTTTATAGCTGGTCTTCTTGTAGGTGCTGGATTAATATATGCTTTATTAGGGTTTGGAGGTGTGTCTACGGCAGGTAAAGGAAGTAGAAATTTGCCTGAAGAAATAAAGATAGGTGTACTTATAGATTTGTCCGGACCCCTAGCTTCTACAGGTAAAAGAATTCAATATGCTTTAAAACTGGCTGAAGAAGATATAAATAACTATGCTAAGGAATTAGGTCTACAAGTAAAGTTTACTTTTTTAATCGAGGATACTCAAATTAATCCTGAAAGAGCCTTAAGTAGACTTCAATCGCTAGCGGCACAAGGTGTAAAGGTTGTAATAGGTCCTTTGGCAAGTTCAGAAGTAAAACAAGTAAAAAGTTTTGCAGATTCAAATAAGATAGTTATAGTCAGTCCTTCATCAACCGCTCCTTCTTTAGCTGTTCCAAACGATTATGTTTTTAGGTTTGTTCCAACGGACATATTCCAAGGAAAAGCATTAGCGAAGGTAATTTTATCTTCTGGATATAAGAAAGTCTCTGTCATATATAGAAAGGATACGTGGGGAGAAGGATTACTTAATGCATTTAAGAAATCTTTTGAGGAACTCGGTGGACAAGTAGTTGGTACTGTAGGATATGATCCCAATGCTAAAGACTTATCGGCAGAGGTTCTCAGATTAGCTGACTATGTAAAAAATAGTGGTTCTGGGACAGCAGTATTATTGATTTCTTTTGATGATGATGGCGTAATGGTGTTAAATTCTGCTAAAAATGATGAAACACTAAGCAACTGTGAATGGTTTGGAACTGATGGAACAGCATTCATGGATAAAATAGCATCTCAAGTAGGTGAAGCAGTAGCCCAAATGGGTGGTTTAAAATCAACACTATTTGCACCTATGCAAAGTGCTAAATGGAAAGAATTCAAAGAAAGATTTTCTGCAAAGTTTGGAATGAGTCCCGAGGCATATTCATTAAACTCATATGATGTTGCATGGGTAATTGCATTAGCTATAATTGAAGTAGGTCAATATGACGGAGAAAAGATAGCAAAGATACTCCCTAAGGTTGCGAGTAACTATTTTGGTGTTACTGGTTGGACCAAACTTGATGAAAATGGAGATAGAGCGGGCGGAGATTACGGTATAGCTGCTATACAAATTGTTGACAATAAACCCACATGGGTAAATGTTGGAGTATATTCATTCACAAGTGATTCAGTAACATGGTTTAAAGGATAAAATTTTTATTTATTTTTTGGGTATTAATAAGATTAATAATTTACTCAAATTAAATATTAATGATAATAATAGGGGGGGGATAATGAATGAGAACATATTAAGAACCTTTAAAGTCACTAAAAGATTTGGTGGTATAATAGCTTTACAAGATGTAAGCATAAATGTTCCAAAAGAATCTATAGTTATGTTAATTGGACCCAATGGTAGCGGTAAAACAACATTAATAAATGTTATTAGTGGTCAATATAAGCCTGATAGTGGAAAAATTTATGTCTATGACAAAGATATAACTGGTCTCTCCCCCCATAAGATATATAAGATGGGTATATCACGCACTTTTCAAATACCTCTACCGTTTCGAAAACTTACGGTATTAGAAAATCTATTAGTAGTGGCACGAAATGTTGAAGGAGAAAAGATTACTTCTTCATTATTTAAGAGAAAAAAATGGATCAAAGATGAAGAAGAACTTGCCGAGAAGGCCATGGAAATATTAGAGATAATTAATCTTGATCATTTATGGGACAATGAAGCTGGAAATCTAAGTGGAGGACAGATGAAGTTATTAGAAATAGGACGTGCACTAATGAGTGATCCGGAAATTATTTTGATGGATGAACCGGTTGCTGGAGTAAATCCTAAATTAGCAAATGAAATAATGGAACATGTATTAGCTTTGCGCGATGAATATTCTATATCTTTTCTTATAGTTGAACATCGTTTGGATATTGTTTTAAAATATGTAGATATTGTTTATGCGATGCATAATGGTCGTGTAATTGCTGTAGATTCTCCAGATAAAATAATTTCTCATCCTGCTGTGGCAGCCGCTTATTTAGGGGGTTAGGTGAAGGAATCTGATGTATTTATTAGAAGCAAAAAATATATCAGCTGGATATGGCAAGCTACAAATCTTATTTAATATAGACTTTTTTGTTAATGATAAGGAATTAGTTGTTATTATCGGACCTAATGGATCTGGTAAAAGTACATTTCTAAAGACATTGTTTGGTTTAACTAAGATTTACAGTGGTAATATAATTTTTAGAGGAATAAATATAACACGTTTGAAGCCTTATGAAAGAGCAAGAATTGGACTTGCATATTTGCCTCAAACTAATAATTCTTTTGAAAATTTAACAGTTAAGGAAAATTTACTAATGTCAATGTATGGTATCTCTGAGGATATAGCTGAAAAAAGATTAGAAGAAATATTGCTTTTTCTTCCTAAGATTAAGGATTTTATGAATAGGAAGGTAAAAACTTTAAGTGGTGGTGAAAGACAAATGGTGGCTATGGCTATGGCCCTAATACGACAACCTAATCTTATAATGTTGGATGAACCGACAGCTGCCTTAGCTCCTAAGTTAGCATTAGAGTTTTTGAATAAGATAGTTGAGCTTAAAGAATTATATGGTATGAGTGTTGTTCTTGTAGAACAGAATGCGAAGAAAGCTTTAGAAATAGGTGATAGAGCCTATGTATTCGTTGCTGGCAAATCTATTTTTTCGGGGAAAACAGAGGAGTTATTGAGAGATAAACATCTAATGCAAACATATTTAGGTTTATCTTAAGGTGGTATAATGTTTGAAGTGTTTGTTGATGCTTTGGCATATAGTGATGTTTTAATTTTGTTATCTATTGGTATTACTCTTACCTACATGACTGTAAAAGTCCCAAATTTTACTCATGGTGACTATGCTTCATTAGGAGCTTATATAGCATTTACCATAAATCTTTTCTATGGGATTCATCCCTTTTTATCCATACCGATAGTTTTTATTTTGGCTGGGCTATTATCATTTATATTTTATTTATTCATTTTCAGACCTCTAAGCGAAAGAGGAGCTAATTTAGTTACGCTAATGGTTACATCAATAGCATTAGAGTTGATCTTAAGAAGTCTCATAAATATATATGCTGATATAATGTCTCTAAAAACTAAAATACCTATCTTTAGAGGATTCATATTCCAAGATTATTTAATAAATATTGGGATTTTTCTTTTACCTTTTTCAACAATTGTAGCAACAGTAACTGCAGTCTTAATTGTCTCACTGTTATATCTTTTCTTGAATAAGACAAAATTTGGTATAGCCATGAGAGCATCGATTGAAAATCCTGATTTAGCTAAAGTACTTGGAATAAATGTTGATTTAGTATATTCTATATCATGGTTTATAGCTGGAGGCTTAGCAGGTATTGTAGGAGTTTTTATTCCATATAGAATTACAGCTAATCCACAGGTGGGCTGGGATTTACTACTAAGAGGTTTTGCAGCTTCTGTTCTTGGTGGATTATCAAGCATATATGGTGCAATTATAGGAGGTGCAGTAATAGGTTTTGCTGAAATCGTAGGCATTTATCTTCTATCTCAACCTCCGATAAATCTACCTATAGCGTATAGACCATCAATACCTTATTTGACGCTTATAATAACCCTATTAATTATACCTAAGGGAATTACAGGTATAGATTTTTCAAAAATTAAAAGGAAGATAGTAGGTGGAAGGAATGGAAATAATTAGATTTGTTATCGATTTTCTATCATTCTATACAATTTATTTAATGCTTTCTATTAGTTTAAATCTAGAATATGGTTATGCAGGTATTTCAAACTTCGGAAAAGTTCTATTTTTTGCTGGCGGTGCTTTTACAGTTGGTTCTATGGCGACTAGACTTACCATATTATTGTTTCAGGGTCGGTGGATTGATATTGAGGAGTATATAAATACTGATGTAATTTTGGGAACAAAGGTTTCATTATTTTTTGCTCAGCATCCCCTGTATGGGATCTTTATATTTCTATTTCTCCTGGTATTAGCAATGTCAATTTCTGCTTTGCTTGGCTACATTGCCTCTTACCCAGCTATAAGATTAAGAGAAGATTATCTTGGTATGACACTGGTTGTGTCAGGTGAATTATTAAGGAATATTGCGAAAAATTATCAACCTTTAGTATGTGGTACTTTCGGAGTTTATGTACCTAACCCCTTTTCATGGGCTACAGGTATATTTAGAGATTTATTAATTCTTTTTATTCTTCTAATTTTTTCAAGTGGAACATGGTTAATAATGGAATATCTCTTAAATTCACCCTTTGGAAGATTATTAAAGGCAATGAGAGATAATGAAAAGGTAGTTGAATCTTATGGAAGAGATATCGTAAAGCTTAGAATAAAAACTTTAATGTTAGGTTCAGCTATAGCTGGTCTAGCCGGAGGTTTATATGCTTTTTATACTGGGTCTGTTAATCCTGACGATTTTACCGCTACTAAAACATTCCTAGTTTGGGTTATCGTTATAATAGGTGGAGCAGGTAATAATTTGGGTGCTGCTGTCGGAGCTTTATTTTATGTTTTTATTGATAGATTAATAGCCTATTATAAGCATTGGATTTGTTTACCTTTTGACATAAATTATATGAGCTACATAATTTTGAGCATTATATTAATTTTAGTCATATTTTATTCACCTCAAGGATTATTTCCAGAGAAACCAGCTAGAACACCCGTTATTGAAAAGCTTAGGCGAGGAAAACAGATAAAAAGTATAAAAATGCAGGAACAAGAGTAAAAAACTAAAATTTCTAATTTCAAACGAATGTTTTAAAAATGTAACACATTTTTATCGTTATATAAAATTATGTGTATGGAATTTTGCTTTAAGCCGATATATTTTTAATAATTACAATATTAAAGAGATAGATTTTTACGTTCTCTAGCAATTAATAATAAGAATGTCATGGTGTATAGAAATATTTCGATATATTTAAT
>JAGGXB010000012.1 GCA_021163245.1 Thermoproteales archaeon | reverse complement strand
TTTTTACTGCTCCTTTATCAGTTATTATTAGCGTTTAGCATTGGAGCTTTAAGTTATCATATACTATCTTTCTTTTTATAATAGTGGGCCCGCCGGGATTCGAACCCGGGACCACCGCCGTGTGAGGAAGCTCGATGAGTATAGTGTTTTCTTGTCTAGGTTTTTAACAAACGATGAGATTAATGGTTTTTCTAGGTGGTTGGTTAAACGTGGTTTATGTGAGAAGACTATTCGTGAACGGTTGCGTTATATTATGCGTCCATTGAATTTGAGTTTGTCCCATAGTGTTAAAGCGCATAGGTTGTTTTTGCATTATCTTAATGAGAGATATGGTGTTAATGTTGATAGGTTTTTGTCCTGGATGAAGATTCCTCGTAGTGGTGTTGATTTAAATGTTCCTACTGAGAAGGATATTAGTAGAGCATTGAGTAATGTAAGAAAATATCCTAGGCTTTTTGAATATATGCTTTTGCTTCTGTCTTCTGGTTTGAGGCTTATAGAGATTGTATATTTTCTTAGGAATTATAGTGTAAGTAATCTTGTTTATAACGATGATATAAAGGTCTATAGGTTGCAGTTTATTCGTGGTTCTAAGAAAGCATTTTATCTCTTTGTGCCTTCTTTTATCATGGATAAGATAGATATCATGAGGCTTGGTAATCTTAGTGAAAGCTATTATATAACGATGTCTAGGAAAGCTAATGGAATAGGTGCTAAATATATTCGTAAGTTTGTTGCGACTAAAATGTATTCTCTTGGAATATCCTCTGAGACAATAGATTTTATACAGGGTAGGACTCCAAGAAGTATCTTGGCGCAACACTATCTAAATTTATTACCAGTAGCAATCAAGAATTACCGAAAATATGCTTCTTGGTTGAGAGAATTTTTAGGTGATATTCTTGAGTCGTAAGAGTACTACTGTTATTACTTTGCGTGTTGATGATGATCTTCTTGAAGAGTTTGAACGTTTGGCTAGGAAAGAGTTTGGATCTAGAAATAGGGCTTTGATTTTCTTGATTCAGGTTTATGTTGAGTCTCGTAAACGTTCTTCGATCATTAGACGTATTTTGAATATCTAATTTTTCCTCTATTTGTATTACTATATGTAATACAAGAGGATATTATTATTACTTTTAGTAATATATTGTATGAGGACAAAAATTTTTGTTTTTGTATTGTTGCTTTCAGTGCTGCTTTTAGCGAACTATGTTTCTTATGCCAAAGCCGTACCAGTGGAATTCAGGTTAAATGTAACTAAGGATGGATTAGATATCAATGCATCTATAGGAGTTTATACGGTTAAGAACTATGTTCAGAAAGACAAGCTTATCGCAAGCGGAAATATAGTCAATGGTCATTTTGCCTTTAATTACTCTGAGAAATTCAATGAGACATTAAAACTGCTATACTTGATAACTCTGCAGGGTAAAGAGTACCGTGTCTATAAATCCTATGAGCCTGACGTGATAAAATCTGAAATTGTTGTTCTAAATGAGACTACTGGAGAAAATACTACAGTTTATTATGTGAGTGATGTTATAAGCTTAGGTATTACTCATAGGGCTTTTGGCTGGGTTGCTGCTAAATCTATGTTTATCCTGTTGGGCGGGATCATAATCGTTATAGTTTTGATATTTGCGATGATGGGCGGTAAGAAGAGAAAGTTTAGGCTTGGTGCAGCCTCACTGCCTGGAATAGCTGTTACGGCATTATTGTTCTCACTGCCTATAAGCATCTCAACCTCAGGGGTATTCTTCTACGGCCTGGCAGGCTTCTTGCTTTTCGTGGTGCTGCTTATTATTGTGTATCTCATGGGAAAGAAGAACGTCCTAAAAGTATAGCAAGAGGTGATTAAATAGTGAGGAAAAAGATAACATTGTTTTTTCTACTCTTAACTTTGTTTATTAGTGTTTTTGTTTTTAGCGTGTTTGCGGAAACGTATGTTTTCGAATATGTTTTAGAGTATAGAGATACTTCAACCTATGGTGCTACGTATGAAGGTAAAGTTATAGTATATCCATTAGACGGAAAACTGACATATACGAATGAAAGCGGTAATGCAGTAGCGACTACAAATTACGTGGAGCTTTCCTATAATGCTGGTACGGACAAATTTGATAGTGCTAGTTTTAACCTTGAAGTGCCAGATTTACCAGATGCGGTTTACTATTATTATTTTAATGTTAGTGATATTCAAATCGCTGAAGGCGGTTATACTGTATTTATGTATATAATTGCTGGCGGCGATTACCACGATAATACTAAAGGTATTGTTACTATGGATAAAGCATACCTGTTTTACATATACTATGATGGTACGGTAGAAATAAGAAATATAACAAACCCAGATAACAATTTGCTAAATGCAAATAATAATGTACAGGGTTCAAAATGGCTTAATTTTACTGTAGATAGACAAGGTAGCTTGGATATAGAAGTAAAATACGACGAAATAAGCAATAAAATGGAAAAGGTGTGGATTTGGCAGAATGGCGTGTTAAAACTAAACCTTACACTTGACGAAGCTAACGCTAATATAATAGCATTCGCCGGGAAATGGAAGACGAGAGTATATAAACCAACCGTATATACAAATTTCCAAGATTTTACTATAGAAGAGAACAACGAGACAGCTACAAATGAGACAGCTGTTGCTGGTAATGCTCAGCTAGGCATATATGTTAGGAAGGTTACGTATGATTGGGGTACGGGTAGACAACGTGTTAATGGTTTCTCGAACACTAAAGTGAAGTTCTTATTTAGTAATGGTACTTTGATTACAGAGAAGATTACTGATAATGCAGGTTTCACAGGTTATGTGAATATTTCTGCTCCTGTTACTGTTAAAGTCAGAGCCTATTATGAAGAGAACAAGTATGAAGAACGTAGTTATAAGTTGCAGCCGAATGATAGGCGTACTGATACCTTTATGTTTCTGTTTACTAGTGAAGGAATAAAGCGTGGCAATATTCTTGTTGTCAAGGCTGTAGATCAGAACAATAATCCTTTAGAAGACGTTTATATCAAGGTGTATGAGTATGTAGCTGATCCTATAAATCCACATGATGGAGACCTATATGCTGAAGGGCCTACCAACAGCTATGGTAAGTTTGCCACTTCAGTAGCACCAGGCCATGTACATATTTATGCAGATTATAATGGGACCCAAAAAGATCAGATTATAAACGTTGAAAATGACTTAACGGTAATATTCACATTCAATACCGAGACAGGTACAGTAACAACAAGAACAGAACAATACGCTGACACGACCGGAACACAATTCGAGAATAGCACTGTTGGACAAGATCTACCATTACCGAATGCTAGCGAGTGGTGGGCTAGGAACAAGGATAAAGTTAAGCTTATCGCGATTATCGCGGGTCTATTCTTTGGCATTATTATCGTACTATGGCTAGTATTCATGGGAATAGCTAGTGTAAGAAAAGCAGCTAGAAAAGCGTTTAGGGCTGTTGTGCCTCTACCAGTATTGCCAGTATTCCTATCTTCTGAACAGACAAAGTATTTAGCTATAGGAATAGGTGCAGGGTTATTCATAGCTTTACTGTTATTGCTAATGTTCAGGCGTGTAATCATAGCAACAAGAGTCTTCGTGATAGAAGACCGTGAGCCAGACTAGGTGAGAAAAATGAAATTTATTCTTTTTTCTCTACTTTTGATAGCTGTGCCAGCCTGGCTTTACCTAGTGGTTGGCATTAACACATATGTGATTCCTATTTCAGACTATGCTTTCTCTCCGCTAAGTCTTGCTGGCTATATCCTAACTCCGATAACAGCTATCTACGAGGTGTTTAAACATGTCAAGAAGACTAACAACAAGTGAGATATTGTTTTTTGCATTGGTGTTGTTAAGTGCTATTTCAATAGTTCCCAGTACTATCTGGGTTTATAATGAGCATCCTAAAGCTGCAATAACTATACTTGGTGCTACATTCGTAATCATATTTCTAATTTTTTTGATTCTTTTCGAGAAGAATCCTAAGGTCCAGGTGGGACCATGACAAATAATGTCTATTTAGGTAAGCGAGTACCCGATTTAGGAAAGGGTTCTTTGAGTAATCCGCTAGAGGTACTTGGGATCTCATTTAATATATTGTTAGATTATGCTACAGGTAAGATAGACTATAAGACAGCAAGCTCTAGACTAAACTTATTAGAGCTTATAGTTCAGAAAGATCAGGATTTCAGCAATATAGAAAAGACTATTTCTCATGGTATAGTAGATCTGACTAGACCGGCTCTAAAAGCTTCACAACTTCTTAAATCTGGCCTTCTAGGTGACGATAAATGAATATGGATTTTCGTAGTTTTTTCTGGCCTAGTTTTCCACAACAATACGTTCTTTTGGTTTCTGATGACAAGATAAGCAGCATTACTGAAAAGGAGCTAGAGACTATTCATAGTTTTAGGAATAAAATGTTGTTGCGTAACAAAGAATCTGGTGAAGAATTTTTTGTTATAGGTGCTAGCAGTGTTTATTCATTATCAACTACTGAAAGGCCTTTAACATTATTCAAGGAAAGTTTCCTACTTTGGTTTGCTGTTTGGTATGGTGTTGTCTATACAATGTTTACTCTTCCAGTATTTTTCGAAGAACTGTTTTGGTTATATAGCGCCTGGTGGTACATGAGCATCATAACAAGCCTAGCGTGGTACGTGGGCTTAACCGTCTATCGCTTCACATTGCCAAGCGTTAGATATTTCGCAGCAATGCTTGTATGGACCTATGCAGGCGCACCAGTATATGCTCCCTATCCATATCCATATAGCACTCTTTCTGTGAAAAAACTATTGGAGATCTTGGATCGTCATTATGCCGAGGTAATGGTAAATAGGGCTTCAGAAGCTGAGCTTAAGGCTGCTTTAACTGTTCTTAAGACAGAGACTGCTAATCAAGCTAAAGAATTAGCAGAGCATAAAGCAGCGTTTGAAAATGCAGCCACCATTGTGCGTCAGAGACTTCTAAAAACATCAGATTGGTTACAGGATATTCAGATCCAGGCTATGCAGAGGAAGATGCTTTTATTTGCAGCTGGCGCAGGAGTATTTGCCCTTATTCTCGGCCTTGTTTTAGGATATGTTTTATCTGGCGGGGGTGTCATGATTGCTAGCGGATAGAACAATATTTTATGCTGTAACAGTTCCTTCGCTAGTAGCAGAACTCTTATTCTTTTATTACAGGACATCAAGTTTTAAGACAGCGCTACTTTACACGTTATTATCAGCTAAGATTTTTGTTGTTATGGCTATAATAGCTGGCTTAGATACTGTGGCATTCTACATTATTACTTATAGGAAAGTAGGCGATGCGATACTAGTAACACGTAAGATTCCTATAACCTTCGGCTGGATAACGTTATTCATGCTTGCATTAAGCGTTTTTTCGATTTATGCATATGAAAAGCTATTAATTATTACTCCCAGTAATATTAGAGAAATACTTGAGGTGGTAAATGAATGAGTGAACGCATGCAAGAATATCTGGCTTCTAGAACGCTTTATACGGAACTTACAGGTGTACTAATAAAGCTCGCACAACAGAAATTCGAGCAACAAAGAAAGGATCTGCAGGAAAGCTTTGGAAAGGAGATAAGTAGTATAGGATTGTATGCTAGGCCCAAGTCTTGGCTGACTATAGGTATTGCAAGGTTTGTTGGCCAAGAGCTTCAGAGTAGAGCTTTAATAAAGAAATCGTATGAAATTGCCGCCAAAAAGTGGAAAGAGGCTTTTGGAGAAGACATAGAGATACCTAAGATATCTACAGAACTAGATGATGAATTGAAAGCAGCTTTAAGCGCAATTGTTATGCTGGATACTGAACCATCCTTACCAGAGATAAAACGAGAATCTGGTTTAGTCATTAAAGCGTTAAGAAGGGAGAAAAAATGAGTGAGATAAGATTTAAGGCAGGTATAGCGGATCTAGTGGAGTATTTGGATCCTGACATTGAGCTTAATCACATAGAGCTTGCTACAATAAGTATTATAGGCAGTATGGGTAGCGGTAAGACCACTCTTGCTAAAACACTTGCTGCATATATAGAAGAAAGTAGAAACACTCTAACATTATATGGACATGAATTAGTTGCTGCGTTAGACTTCCTTGATGATAACCTAGACTTACTAAAAGGTGTTGAAAGAACGTTCATAATTCTTGACGATGTTAGCGCCACTGCGAGCTGGCAAGCAGTTCTCAGCAAAATGGACAATGTCCATCAATATTTAAAGATCAGGCATGAAATGAGACAGCGTGGTTTTGAGCACGGTGTCGTTGACGTACTTTATCTTATACAATATGTAAAACTATTAGCTCCTGTATTCCGATCAAACTCTGGTGTAATTATTTTTAAGACTGGTGCATTTAGAGATCGTACAGAGAAGAAAATGCTTAGAGAAATGTTAGATAGTGATCATTATTATTTCTTAAAGGAAATAACAACCCAGATAATGCTACTTCATAGAGACGATTATAAGCGTTACTTTGTAGCAAGTTGGATTAACGGACAAAATGACGCGTATGATTCTGAGAACGAGATATTAGAACCAGAAAACTTTTACGATTTTACTCAATATGAAAGAATTGAAGAAGAGCTTCTGGAACTTATACTTAATGGGAATTGGAAATCCTTGCCTAAACGCATTAGAATACTACTTCTGGCAAATACCATATATATACTGTATAACATGAATTATGGACATAGAGAAATAAAGAATTTCCTTAGAGAGTTAGGCTTCACATTTGACAATAATGCGTTAAGCACTATTATAAAAACTATTCAGAACACAGAACCCAGAACGGTGATGTTATGAAAAGAATTATTGAGCGTAAGTATTATGGTTTCTTGTTTCCGCTGTTTTCGATTGTAGTTTATGCTGTTTCAAGCTTTTTCGTTAAATTCAGTTTAGCTGTGATGTATAGCTTTCTTAGCGCTATAGTACTAGCAATGCTGGGAGTTGTATATTATCTTCGTAATGATTATGTTGATGTAGATAAGTTATTTGAGAAGCAAAATAAGGATGAAGCACGACAAAAAGCACATTCTGAAGCACGTTTTGAAGAGACGTATAGCCTGGCTTCAAAAATAGACGAAGTAAATGTCTGGATAGAAGTTCCTGGTAAAGATGTTAAGGTTATGTATGGAACGTATTTAGTGAGGCTAGATTCTATTACAAGGCTTTTGAAGACATATGTTGAGAATAATGAGTTGAAATCTAATAATATACAATATAATAATATTAATAATAAACAAATGAACACTGAAAAAAGCGATGAACTAGTCATATGTCCCTACTGTGGAAGTAGAATAAGACCAATGAAAAATAAACTAGGAGAACTTGTATGCCCTATATGCTTTGGAAGATTAACATATCAGGAAGTTCCAAGCCCCAAGCTAGTTAAGCAACTAGTTAACGAATTGATTAAGCAGGAAAAGAAAAGGAAAAAGAAAGTGAGTAAAGATGAGGAAAAACATGATTGAGAAAAGGATCAGAGTCCTCGAGTCTAAGATTTTAGAGGAGAAAAAGAGGCTTGCATTAATCGAGCATGAGATCGAGAGACTGAAAGAAATCTACAACTTGTATATCAAAGAACTATGACTAGAGAGAAACTTAAAAAAATTCTCTTTTACTCAAATTTTGTACTGGCTTTTTCAGCCACTATGGATTTAATACTGTATATCTATATTGATTTCAGAATCCCAAGTTTTACCGTTACATTTTTCTGCATATCAACAATCCTATACAATATAGCTTTACTAAAGCTACTAAGATAATTTTTTCTTGTATTTTTTAAATATAGGAAAAAGTTAAAGGAAGATTTTTCTCGTGATATGCAGCACTTTTTTCCTCTAAAAGCATTTCTTCCTAGCAAAAACTACAAAAAACGAGATAAATCAATAAAGACCCCCTCTCCCCCCTTTTACGCTTTATATTTAATATAGCAGTGAATCAGAAACAAAAAACTGGTGATAGAGATGATAAATAACGGGATACTGGCTGCAGACATGATTGTTGAACTAATAAAGTATAAGATTGATAGAGCTAAAAGTTTAGAGGAAGCAAAAAGGATAATTGACGAGATCTACTCCCTAATCAAAGAACAAAAACTCGAAGAAATAAAAAGACAACTCTTGCTGATAGAATAAAAATAAATAAATAATTATAGATTATTCGCTCTTTTTTCTTCCTGTTACTAGTCCGGCTATTACTAGTATTAGGCCTAGTACTGCGGCTATGAGACCGTACGGTTTGACGTTTAGATAGCTTCGCGCATATGTTATTCCGAAAACTTGTTGACGCCCGGTCTCTAAAACTCCCATATTCATCAATAGTATTCCTAGGATTAGAAACACTACACCTATTATAACTATCCCGCTCCGCATATGAATAAAAGTCAAAAAGGAATAATTTATAATTAGTGGTCAAAAAACATAATTTAACAAATATTATCTTTCATATTTCTTCATGATCTCCATAGCTTCCTTATATGCCTTCTCAAACTCTTTCTCATCTATATCATTGCTAGATCTGTCATCGATCTCTATTCTACCAGTAGTATTTGTTTTCACGTTTTCTATCTTTGCCCCAACGTTAACATCTATGTCAATTGGCTCAATATTAATCTTTATAGGATAAATTATAATAGCGTTTTTCCTAACCTCTACAGCCGCAAACTCAGTCATAGGAAAACCCTTCTTCTCCATATCCTCAAGAATCTCCTTCGTAAACCAGATCCTACGACCAAACCTTATGACATGCATACCAAAACACCACACATACCAATTTGTCATATATGCCATTATGCCATATATGGTATACATGGCAAAAATATAAAAATTAAGATCTGGATCACCTATGATAACATGCCAAAATGGCATATACACCATTTTGACATATATGACAAAAAATAATCCTCTTTTAATATATTATATAAAAAGAGATACCATACATGACAAAATGTCACACATGCCAAATTGTCAAAAATGCCTATGCCAAAATTCCCTAAATATATATAGAAAGAGAATAAAACCAAAAGAGCGTATATACACACTTTTTATTTCTCCAAAATATCCTCAATCTCCAACAGCTTCTCAGCTACCAACCGACCTTTATCTGTAAGCCTGAAAATTCTCCTAAAAGGCCACTTATCCTCTCTATTTTCTTCAATAAGCTCTATTTCTTTGAGTTTTTTTAAAGCATTATATAAAGCAAATTGCTTTACTACATTTGCATCTAACAACTCAGATATAGTCATTGGATTCTTATTACGATATAAAACTAAAAGAATCCTAAGTGCTCCAGTTTGTTCAAGTTTCTCCATATATATCAATTAATGTTAAACAATAAAAATAAAAAGAATTGTTATTGTTTATTAATTAATAATATACCATAAACTATATAAGTGGTTATTAGTTACTAATATACGATAACCATGAAAAAACAAATCGGTATATGGGTTGATGAGGCTATCTGGGATAAGCTCCGTTTTTTGGCAGCTGCCCGGGGCATCTCAGTAGCCGAATATGTCAGATACCTAATTCTGAGAGATCTAGAGGAGAAAAACTTGCTAAAGGTGATAGCTAAGTGATAGTGGATTATAGATATGTAAAATGTAAGGATGAAAAGATTCCCAAGAAGTTAAAAGAGTTGATAGAGAAGGCACGGGAAGTATACCACGACCAGAAAATGATAGGTTTCATTTTTGAACACACTGAGAGTCTAGACCACTACCATACCATAATAGATGCGTTAAGACTGCTAGCAGATCCAGGCTTCGTAGAATGGGTAGCAGAAGAGGTGGTGGCTAAATGACGACTTATAAGGGGGCTAGAACTCCTTGGAGAGGACACAGGATAATTGTAAATCTAGTTATAGGAAAAATAAACGAGAATGTTCAAAAAGATGAAGCTTGGAAAAAAGCCTACCAGGAACTACAGGCCTGGCAGCCTATAAGCCCGGTAGACGACGAGGCCTGGCTAAACTTCTACCACATGCTCGAAATAAGAGCAAAGAAACTAAAAGAAAAAATAAAGGTGACAGCATGAGAGCGCCTAAAAATATGCTAAAAATAATAGATTTCCGCCAAACATTCTTTACATTACAGAGCAAGATAGATCGACTAGATCTAAATCTACATCTAATGCTAAAACATCTAAAAGAAAATGAAGACATAATCAAAAACTCAGGAATATACTGGGATGAAGTTCTATCACAGAATAGGCATTTCATAAACTTATTAGAAGAAATAAACAGGACAATAGAAGAATCACTAAAGGAGAAAATAGAGGCGATACCATGACAATGGATCTATTTCTCAAACATAAAAAGAAGATCTTAACAGCTACAAAAACAAAGATGAAGATAGAACGATTCAACAACACCTTTGTTCAGAAAGTACATTATAAACTGCTTAACAGCGACGGAGACATTATAGATGAATACGATGAAGTAATCTACATCTACACACGAAAAGAACTTGAAAACCTTGTAAAGGAAGCACTCAACGCATTAAACACGTGAGAAAAAATGACATATATTTTTGTAAATCTTGAAATCCCTTTTAATATATATAATTCTGGTGAATATAATGAATGAATTAAACAATTATAAATTAATTAAAAATAAACTAAATAACAATGATACTAATAACAATAACAATAATCATCACAATAACAATCATAATAATAATCCAAAAAAATTATATATATTAAAAGAGAATTCAAAAACTGCAAGTCAGTTTTTAAATCTTTACTTGAAAACTCATAAAGAATTCACGCTTCAGCATCTAATGATAGAAGCAGCAAAACAAGGATTCAAAGCAAATACAATCTATGTATATCTCTCATGGTATAAGAGCAGTGGAATCGTCAAAGAGAAAATAAGGAGAAAACTAGACGACGGCAGAATCATAATCGTTCTCGAGAGCAACATCTTCTCGGGGTGAGAGCTAATGGTTAAGGAGTATAAGATTGGGTTTGCAAATATTATAAGAAGGTATGGTAGATTTGTCTGTGATTTGGAGAGATTTGTGCCTGGTGTAGATCATTATCCAGCGAAGGTTTGGGAGCTTAAAGGGAAATACTACATTATTATGTACCATGTTATATTTGATGAGTTTGCAGAGGACTGGCTTGAGACAGCGTTATGGAAAGTTACAGCGGTTGTAGGACCATTTAGATCTCAGGAAGAAGCAGAAGAATGGTATTTTCTCCAGCCAGAATTGATAGGTGAGAGCTAGATGAATGGTCCATTTTATTTTAATATTGATTGTTCGGGGAGTCATAGGTCCAAAAGGGTTTTTGATGTTTTGAGGCCTCGTATAAGTCTATATTCTGCTATCTATTCAAGGTTAAAGTATGTTGTCTTTGAGGCTGAGGCTTTCCGGTTAAATGCTGCTGTGATAGATGTTGAGACAACAGGCTTAGATCCTGAAGAGGATAAAATGGTTACATTCGGTATCTATCACGAAAATAGAATAAGGATCTATCAGCTATTGTTCGGAGATGATCTAAGAAACTATGATATCATAAAGGAAGAATTGAGAAATCTTAATGGAAAAAAGGTATATGCTTGGTATAAGGACTTTGAAGAGAAATGGCTTAACATTCATGGAATATATGAGCTTCAGGTACGGGATTATGAGAAAAAGGACGATAGCGTATGGATAGAGGGATTACAGCCAAGATACACTGGTAGAGACGTTCCATTTCTATGGAACAGTTGGAAAAAATACGGTGATATATGCTGCATACTAGCAATCGTAGAGAGGAATTACCTAGATTTGTTGTCTGAGGCGGCTGCACTTTTTCGATTCCCCTTATTCAGTCCTAGAGTGAGGTGATAGATGAATGAGAATTGGTCATACAGTTGAGGTATGTGACCTTCAGAGGGATGTAGATAATCTATGGTATGAGCTTGACGAGTTGAGAGATAGACTCGAGGAAATCTTGGAGCGTCTCAAGAAATTAGAAGATACTGTAAAGGAGCTTGAAGCTAGGCTCGATGTCATTGAAGAGGATAATTATCTAGGGGTATAGAGGTGATATGGTTTGAGTAGGGCTGCGGCTTTTAAACGTGCTTATAGGCTTCAATGGCACATAAGTAACCAAAAGGAGAAGTTTATAGAGTTGTTCTTCCGTAGCCTTGGTTTTACTATACGGCCTATTGGTATCGGTACTGGCAGCGAGAAGTATTATAGTGAGTCTGGCAGTAAGCCGGACTATGCGCTATGTTATCTTGGTGATGTTATAGCTTATATCGAGGTTACAGGTGCAAACAAGAATTATCGTAGAGGACAAGATATCTATATAACACTTGATAAGTTCCAGAAATATTATAGCCTGGCAAAGAATATTCCAGTACTATTCATATTCATAGGATTAAATAATGGAAAAATGGAGTATGCAGGATACTGCTGGTATGAGGACCTATACCCATACAGTGAAAAGAATATCATAGAGAGAAACTTCTACGGCATACCAGAGAAATATATCGTTACACCTTTCAAGCTCTGGAAACCATTACATAAAATCACACTAGAACTAAGCAAACTATTATGAGATGAGAATGATGGTTAAGGAAGATGTTCTTAGAAAAATTTTAGAGAGACACAATATGAATCTCAAGGTTATACAGTTTAAGAAAGTGGATCATCTAGTAGTTAAATATCGTGATAAAGGACTTACTGTTAGACTATTCTTAAAAACTAAACTTGAGAATGTTCCACTTAAGGTAATATTGTTTTGGCTAGGAATAAAAGATGATGATGGTGAGAAATAGATGGCTAATTTAAGTGATAGTGTGAAATCTGGTTTTAACTACAATAAACTTGATGACTTTATGCCGTATGTAGTTAAACGTATCAATGGTAAATTGTATGTTTATAGGCAGTTTCGGATAAAAGATAAAGTAATTACAAAATATATAGGTAAACTAGACAAGATTGTTGAACATTATCTGAAAACAAAAAATTATCAGGATAGTGGGCCCGCCGGGATTCGAACCCGGGACCACCGCCGTGTGAGGGCGGCATCCTTTGTGGGATAGGTTCTAGCCACTAGACTACGGGCCCAACACTTTACATTAATATTAGCAAAAAGATGTTT
>JAGGXB010000140.1 GCA_021163245.1 Thermoproteales archaeon | reverse complement strand
CCTTTTAGGATTCTTCATCAAGTTTATATGTGGGTTATTGGAATAAATATTTTTCTGATATAAATTACATCCTATATACTGTAAATTCTTCCCGTAGGAAATCGGACTAGAAAATCAAATCAAAGGAAAAAATACTATGAGAAAATTACCATTTAGATTTATATGCTGTATAGGCTTTTTTCTCAGAGATAGAAGTAGCTAGTTTTCTAGCTTGTGTGAGTATTTTAGATTTTATCGAATGTGGTTGTTTATTAATATTCTCTATGATCGTCTGCCAAATTAGAGATACTGATTCTTTGTTATTGTTTTTTAGTTTTAGAAAAATTTTTGGATTTTTCCTACCAAGTCTTATTAGAGGTCTATCAACAGCAGGTGCACGGAATTCTTCCATGAGATCAAGAACTAGACTCATTCTACCAGGTCTTCGAACATGGAGAAAACCATAATATGGATTTAGACCAGCAACAAAAACAGCTCGCCAAACCTCTCTAAGCAAGGCAGAATATCCAATATTAAGAGCTATATTAAATGGATCAGGATCTATACCCGAGTATCTTTTTATTCTTTGAGAAAAATTAAGTTCACTAGGTAATACAATAGATACAGCTTTCCAATAGCTTTTAGCAGCTTGAGCTTCATAACTCCTAACCCTAGTAACATCATTAGCTTCATCAATCATCTTTAACATCTCTGTAATAGTTTTAATCGAGTCGTTAAGTCTAGCTCTTATACGTCGAGTCTCAAACTTAGTTCCTGGAAAACGCTTCAGTAGATCGTATAGTATCATCCTTTGATTATATGCCTTAGCATAAGCAAAAGTTTTAGCATATTCTAGTCTTCTCTTTTTGACTGCTACTAGCTGTTTTATCCACAGGTTAAGTGTAGAGCCATATGTAGCAGGTAAAAGTCTAGCTAGAGGACGCCATTTATCCATGAATATAAGATCTATGCCAAGTTTCGCCGCAAGCATAATAGCAGAAGATGTAATTGATGCAGCCTTTGTGTCTATTAAGATAGCTTCAATCTCTACTGGTGCAACCTGTACAGGCTTCCTACCTTTTTCAGATATCTCAAACATGCCTTTTCTGGCACGTAGGCTAACACCATAACCTGAAAGAACAAGTATTTTCTTCAAGGCTTATCCGCCACTTTTCTAGGTTGGCATACATGGAGATAGGGACATGCTGGATTACATATCTCAGGCATACCTGGATCTCTGTTCTCAGCTATTGATGCCATAAGCATATCGCGGCGCTCAAGAAAACTACTGCGGAGATCATCACTAATTGGAACAATCTTCTTATAAAACTTTATATCACGTTTTCTCTCATCTATCTGAACCTGTAACAGTACACCAAAATCAACAGGTGTTTCATACTGGCTTTCAAAAGCTAACGCATAGCCAGCTAAAGTAAGCATGTATTCTTCCTTGAATGGTCTAGACTTTATTTCAACTATTAAACCAGTTGGTAGCAAAGAATCTATCCTAAGGGTTGGCGTAAGTCCAACCAATGTACCATCTACAGGGAACTCTGCTAGTTCTGGAGAAACGAGTGATACTAGTGTCTCTCTAGAGAGATGTCTTGAACGTGACAATGCCTTTTCTATTTCACCAGAATATATAAATCCGGCCTTCCTCCAAAGCGCTTCTATAAGCCATGAAGCCTCTTCAACACTATATACATGTGTCCTACTTAGAATCCTATTTTTGACATAATCTAACTCTGACCTAAAGTTTTCTAGAAAAGTATCACCTGAAATCTTTGTAAGAGTGAGTATTATACGTTTTGCACTAGCCACAGCGTTTTCATGTATAGAATGTACAATATAACCCCTTTCAAGGATAGAATTAGGTCTTTGTCTAGCATGTAAAACATATTTTACATATATGTTTCTACCAGTTTCACAGTAACCGGGAACTATGTCAGATACACCGAGTTTCACACCGTATGTCGGGGCAACAGGAGGCTCTGTATAGCTCCATCCTCTAACTTCTTCTGATACACCTTCAAAAGGCGTTCTCCTAATAGTTCTAGATAATTCTCCCACATCACTCCATGTAAAAAACATCGTTTATCAAGATATTATATTAAAATATTATTTA
Organism: Thermoproteales archaeon; assembly: GCA_021163245.1. Taxonomy (GTDB): domain Archaea; phylum Thermoproteota; class Thermoprotei; order Thermofilales; family Thermofilaceae; genus JAGGXB01. The sequence goes on along the minus strand of JAGGXB010000140.1, from coordinate 1,199 downwards.
TATTATACATTATTATGAGTTATACATCTAAGACTTTAACAGCAACCGATGTAAAACACTATGCGTACTGTCCAGTAATAGTCTATATTACTCATGTATTGGGTATATGGGAGACTGAGACAGAATACATGCAGATAGGCAAGGAACAACATGAGGAAAAAATAATAGCACCTATAATAGCCAAATATAAGCCAAAGAAAGTATTAAAAACACCTTTTCTAAACTGTCCTAGAGAATCATTGAGTGGCACACCAGACTATATACTTATAGCAAGGTATGGATATGGAATAATAGTAGAGGTAAAATGGGCTGAGCCAGCTAAAAGAGGAATAAAATATGACCATAAGCTACAACTAGGAACCTATGCTATATTAACAGAGTGTAAACTAGGCCTGTATTCAAAGATAGGAGTCATATATTATCTTAGACCAAAACCAAAACTCTATGAGATACCGATAACTGAAACATTGATAAAACAGGCAAAAAAGGCTATAAAAAACATCAAAAATATAGTTAGCTCTGGAACACCACCAGAAATAAGAATATCCCCTAGAAGATGCAGCGGATGCAACTACAGAAGATACTGTCCACATACACCACCAACCTAAAATACCAGAACACCACTTTCTTCCTCCTCAAAATTAGAACCTATAACTACACGACGATGAAAACTAGACGGTGGAATAGGATAAATCTGCACATTAACATTACTGGCATTCTTAAGAAGCCTCCTTAGACCTGCTTCAACCTCAGTCCTAAGAGACTTCGTAGCACGACCAAGAAAAGCACTCTTCTGAACACGAATAAGACCCTTACTCTTAAGAAAATTGGAGACCCTTAGTCTAAGACTATCGTCAGTAATATCATAGATAACCAAAATAAGTTCCCCAGAAAAACGACTCTTCATCAAATATATAATTTAATAGAATGTAATATTAGTAATTCTACTCTTGTATCATATGAGACTAGAAGTTGGAATCACTTACTGTTAGAAAATTTACATAGTCAGGCGCTAATAACGCAAATTTTATACACTCTACGATAATCCTTATGGAACATAGTAGTTATAGATTATACTTATAGTTATTCATAAATATTTAAACTAAAGTGATTACCGATTTTTCTTATGTTATTGAATAATAATTTTTGTTTGTTTCATGTTTAATGAAATAATTTTTATTATATTAGTCGTAATCATT
>JAGGXB010000060.1 GCA_021163245.1 Thermoproteales archaeon | reverse complement strand
GCCTCTATCTCAACCATACCGATAACCTTCTTACCATTTGGTGGTTTAATTATCGAAACTAGAGGTGGCCTGGTATCCGGTGAAGGGTTTTTAATATTGTCTTTTTTAGTATCTAAGCCTTTGTTACTGAATAGGTCATATGCCGTTGCTGTAAAGGAGTGAAGACCGTTTTCATGAAGAGAGGTGTTTAATATCCATATATATGGGGGTGAAAAATCTGTAAACTTGACGACGCCGTCAATAGAGAAAGAGACATGTGACACACCAATGTTATCGCTTACGATTGCTTTTATCTCTATGATTCCTTTCAGATTTTTAGGTAGTATAAGTTTCACTTTTGGTTTCTCATTATCGGTGAGCGGCTTAGTCTCAAATATCATTGTACGGCTCTTAACCCTTCCTCCACATCTATCGACTGACCCTACGAGATAGCGATAGGTTGTCCCAGGCTTAAGCCCTTTCAAAAGGACACTATGCTTCTTCACTAGTTTAGGGTCATAGACCGAGTCTGTAAACCCGCTTGATCTGTCACTATAGTTTATAAAGCTGCTACCAGGTATGTTCGTAGCCCATATTATTAGTGCAGAGTCCGTAGTAATATTTACGACTTTTGGCCCTGAGACTATTTTTATGGGTTTTAACTGCCATTTACACATGGTTTCAAGACAATTGTTGTTTTCATTTGATTCCTTTATGGAATCTTCTACATCGACACAAACCTTGATCTTTAGGTCTTGGCACTCAGGCATTTTATATTTCTTAAACCATGACTCATAGGTCTGGCCTGGATTCAAGTTGACGTTTATATAGTCTCGGGCAACTTCTTCGTTATTCACGTATAGAGCCACATAGTAGCCTGATTCAGCGTTGCCTTTGCCATCATTTTTTATGATGTAGCCTACACTGTTATTTTTCCAGCCGCATTTTATCTCCGTGACTATGAGGTCAGGATATAATATTTCTTCAACTTTTATGACGGCTACATGCCATTCCTTAGGCCCTAGTTTTTTACCGGTTGCCAGATTGATCTGGAAGGAGGGCCAGATCTTCCAAGTGCCTAGTTTGTCAAGTTTTCTCTCAGAGCTGAATATGATTGTTTTGCCGACTGCAAGTTTCTTATTCTTGTATATGTGTCCGAAAGATCTGTCCTTGTTGTCAGGGTCTCTCACTGCAGCAAATACTCCGAGCTCAGCAAACTCTATTTCGTTCTGGCCCCAGTTTCTTAGCTTAAACTCTACCTTGACAGTGTCTCCAACTTTAGGAGAGGAGGGGCCAGTGACCTTGAAATCTGTCAGTTCTAGTAGAAGCCCGGGGGCTGGAGAATAATAGTCAGGGCCAGCATAGTAGTGTAGAACAGCTGCTTCAGTAAGCGGAGATAAGAGATCAATGTAGGCTACTAGAAATAGGATTATTCCTAATAAATATTTTCTTTTTTCCACTAAACTCTCCTATTTTTAGAGGTTAAAAATCTCTTTTTATAAAAATATTAATATTGTTAGTAAAATATATATTTTATCTAGTATTATTGTAAAATTTATAGGATTTATACTAAAAGTTTAATACTGTTGTTAGCATATTATAATTATGGAAGAGGTCTGCGGACTTCTTTTTGAGATATCGAGTAAAAAAAGATTAAGGATTCTCATAGAGGCACAGAAGCAAAGCCTTAGAATCTCACATGTCTCAAAGATGCTGAACATTACTACAGCGGAAGCGTCTAGACATCTTAATAGGCTAAGCAACGTTAAACTGGTTCGAAGAGACAATAAAGGCTTATACACTCTTACACCATTTGGCAGGCTAGTATTAATACTGCTTCCAAGCCTAATATTCATTCTGCAACACAGGGATTATTTTATGAACCATGAGGTATTCCATATACCTTATAAATTTCTTGGAAGGATTGGTGTAGTCTCGGGTGGAGTACTGTGTGATAACGCCATGACATGTTTTAGTAGAATCGAGGTCATGCTTCATGAGGCGAGTGAATATATATGGATACTTTCGGACCAAATTCCTGCAAGCATGTTCCAAACTATAATGGAAAAGATTAGGAAAGGCTTAGAGTTTCGGTTTATATATCCTGAAAAGTTTACACTGCTAAGCTCTAAACCTCTTCCATGCTTCCAGAGAAGAACTCTACCCAAGATAACTTTAGGACTAATTATAACGGAGAAAAGAGCTTTGGTAGCGTTCCCATACATAGATGGGAAAATGGACTATATCGGCTTCATAGGTGGGGATCCCGAATTCCATAAGTGGGCTGAGGAACTATATCAATACTACTGGAAAAGTTCGAAACCGGAAAAATCATGCTTCAATAGGCATAAAGTTGATCAATAGGGTATAGAGCCCTAATAATTTTGTCAAATTTTCCTATGACAAAATTGGTAGCCAGTATCTTCTTTTAATAATGTTTATGTCTGTGTTTTTAGGGTATAATTTTTGGGATCTATATTTGCTTGGATGCCATAGAGGGTTATCTATGACTTTTAGATTCGGGATCTAAATCGATTTTTCCTCGAGATTATTAGGACTATAACCAATATTATGGCTATAATTCCGCCAAGTAGGGTAACTATTCCCAACGGTGTCTCGATGAAAGACTTTTTGGCTGTGACGTGGTATCGATAGTATGAGCTTTGATTATCGTTTATTGCCGAGTTTCCTGCATTATCATAAGCAGTTATTTTATACGCCACTTTTACATAGTCCTTGAATCCCGGAATCACTGCTCTATAGGTATCTGAGGATATCTCTGACATATTAACAGACATCCACGTCGTCCCATTATCTATGCTATACCATAGGGTTACATTACATACGCCGGTTCCATAATCTATAACTTTTACCGTAACAACTACCTTTTGATGTGGCTGAACATTTTCTGCAGGTTTCTGTAGTGGAGTATCTATAACTGGTGGGATATTATCAGTAAAAACTGCTTCTAGTTTGTGGTTTCTATCCATGACTATGATTATCGGGTTATCCTTCTTCAATTCACCATCAAGCAACCAATGATCAAACGAATATCCCTTGTCAGGAATCGCTGTTATCTTTACCGACTTACCGACAGGGTATTTGTATATGTCTGGCAACGGGTCTGTTGTCCCGCCTGGCACCGCTATGACTTGAAGTATTGCGTTAGATGCCTGTAATACTATGAGTTTATATCCGTAATGTTTGTATGCAAAATAGACATAGGTGTTTTCCTTGTCTGTCCAAGTATTTATATCTACTTTTCTTCCATCGACGAGCACTGCATAACTGCTATTCCACATCTCTTGAATAATGATATTTGGCAAGGTTACTATGCAAAAGCCAATTGTATCCTTTACTCCTGTGATGGAGAAAATTATCTTTTTCTCTATTCGGTTAAGCTGAAAGCTAAAGATAGTGGAGTTACTAGCCACGTAAATCTCTTGGACTCTACCGCTCCAAATGCCGGCATCAAAGATTCTAATAGGACCCATAAGTGGGTACTGATCCTGGGTATCTTCATCGATAGTATATGGGATGTCGCCTATTCCGTCACTG
>JAGGXB010000088.1 GCA_021163245.1 Thermoproteales archaeon | reverse complement strand
CTTTATTCCCGAGGGTAACACTCCTATTAACCTATCTAAACCATATAGTACTAAAAAAGATAATATAAAAGAAGCTAATGGATCCCTTAAAAAAGCGAGAAAGAAAGAGAGACGGAAAACACAAAAAAATGTTTCCAAAAGGAAAACAAACATCGTCAACGTTATGAGAACAATATCAGCATAGAAAAATATTGAGTATCCTAACAGGAATAGTATCAAAAAATCCGTAGCAACATATATAAAAACGGTAATATAAACAAGCATAAAATTTAATCAAAATATATCCATGAGTTCTGAGGGTTCATCAACTTCTGGAGCAGTCTAATTTTCATAATTAGCCTATTGATAGGATTTCTCCTATGGATGATGATAGGACTCAGGTACATTGTAATATTCTTAGGTCTTATTGGACTTAACTCATCGATAGTAACATATCTAATCCTAGCAAAGTAGAGATATTTTCGATTTTTTATAGTTTAAGAGGTTATTTTCAATTTATTCCTCGAATATGCCTTTAATATAAATGGTATTGTAAAAACCATTAGTAGGAATCCTACAAGATAGGGTAGGTTCGGAGATATTTCAGCGAGTATACCTGTAAATAGTGGTATAGCTAGGAAGAACGTGGAGTTTAGAGCCGATACGCCCATGGAAACTAGGGCGGCTTCTTCTCTGGATATAGTTTTAAAGAACCAGTTTCTGTTGAAGACAAACCATGCTGAGTCAAATATTCTTATGGTGAAACCGAGTAAGAGCAATATTTTAAATGGTGGTCTCATGTAGAATATAAGTGTTGTGGTAGCGACACCTAATATAGAGAGAATCATTACGTGAAAACTGTAGCGTTCAGATATCCTGTTTACTATAAACATCGAGACTACTGTAGCTAAGCTTATCGAGGCTTCAAATAAAGCAATATGGAACAGGTTTCCACTATATTCTTTAACTATATAGTTTACAACGATGAAAATCGGTATGAAACGCCATGCCAATAAGTATAATACGTTGGCTGCAAAATATAGTCTTAGTTTTCCTTTAATTATTTCAGCTAAGGCTTTAAGGTCTCTAAATATAGATTCCTGTCCATTACTTTCTTTTATAGTAATAGGTTGGAAGAACATTATAATATATAAAACTAGCATTATATTAAATATAGCAAATGCTAGGAAACCCTTCCTGATACAATCTAACTCTGGACAAAGTATTCCAAATATATAGCCCAGTACAGGATAGCAAATAAGTATTGATGTTTCGGGTAAAGCCATATGCCATACAAGCGTTTCTTTCATTTTGTCTTCAGGATATACTACTCTCTCATAGGCCTGGTAAAGAGGATATAGGGTATCTGCAATATCAGATATTAGAAGCGATATTCCAAAAAGAAGAGGAGCTAAGCTTCCCACCGCTAAATAAAGGAAAATAAGCGATATAGACTCCAGCACATCGATAAACAGCAACCCCTTCTTCAAATCATGGAAAGTAAAGTATCTACCAGCTATGAACTTCGCTGGTATCGATAGAACTTTTACAGTTGTGAAAAGAATTCCTAATTCTAACACCGTATAACCTTTTCTGAGAAAGTCGTATGGTAGCATATACCATGTAAATAGAAGTGGAGCTACCAAGGTGTGATAAAATATATAGTACTTAGCAGATTTCGGTAACTCTTTCCATTTCACTGTACGTTACCTATAAAAGTCAAAGATATATATATAATTTAAGACTTATGCCTTCAACTCTAAATTAGAGATCTACGATCACTGTTAGTCAGCAATATGCAACTCCTCTTAAAAAGTTGGTGGAAAAAGCTCAAAAATCTATTAACTACATTAAAATAATCTTAGAGGATTTGTTTGAGTTCAATGATTTCTGTATACTTTTAATTTATTATACGATTTGGAACAAGCTGACTGGAGCAAGATGAAATATCTGCTAGAAATTTTTATTAGTATGATATATTTTATATACAGTAACTTAACAAAATTGTTAAGTTAAAGTAAATTTTTTATATAGGAAAAAATTGGTGATGATTATAAGAATCGAAAAAATGTTGCAGGCACTTAGCAAGGAAGGGAAGAAGATTTTTACTACAAAGGAATTTGTTAGATATACTGATATTGATAAAGATGTAGCGTATGTATATTTAAATAGGCTTGTTAAGAGAGGAGTAATTAAAAAGATTAAGAGAGGAGTATACAGTTTAACCGAGGATGTTTTTTTAGTTGCGAACAATCTTATTATTCCCTCTTACTTTTCTCTCTCAACAGCCTATTACCTTAATAAAAAATTTACCTTCATGATAAACAAATTTTTTCTTTGCAATTCTAAAAAATCCCAGAATATTTTAATTGATGCTACAGAGGTCAAGTTTATAAAAATAAAGCCGAGATTAATGTTTGGATTCGTTAGAAGAAGATGGAGTGATGGATATATTTTTGTAGCAGAATTAGAAAAAGCCATACTAGATTGTCTATATCTACCTAGATATTGTAGGATTGGATGGACATTAGAAGTGATAAAAGAGAGTATCGACGAGATAGACTATAAAAAACTAGAAACTTTTCTTAAAATGTTTAATATAGAATCTGTGAGAAGGAGATTAGGCTACCTTCTAGATTTAGTAGACGTTAACCATAATATAAAGCCGGAAACAAAGACAGTATATAAGCTGAATCCATATATTACGAGAAAAGGACAATATGATTCTAAATGGAGGCTTTATATAAATGAGGTGCTACAATGATCCTTAGAGACGAGTTATTCAGGATATCAAAATTATATAGGTTAACTCCATTCCAAGCTGAGAAAATATATATACAAATGCATATTCTCAATAGTATTTTTTCTAGAACATACAATGAACTAGTTTTCAAAGGTGGAACGGCTATGATGCTATGCTATCAGCTCCCGAGATTTTCCGAAGACTTAGATTTTACATTGATTAATTATACGGATTTCAGAAAACTACCTTTGTTTGTTAAAAAGGATTTAGAACTATATGGAATTTTATCTAACATAAAAATATTAAAGGATACGTCTATTGCTTTCTCATTCAGAATCGGGGCTGAAGGACCATTGTTCGCTAATGAAATTGAGAGATGCTATGTGAGAGTTGAGATAAGTATGAGAGAAAAGGTTATTTTAAAACCAAGTATAAAAAATATATTTCCTTTATTTAGTGATTTAATGCCTTTTTCCGTATATGTTATGGACAAGAAAGAAATTTTAGCAGAGAAAATTAGGGCTTTTCTTACAAGATTGTCCGCTAGGGATCTTTTTGATATATGGTATATGATTAATAAAAAGGATGTTGAAATTGATCAAGAGTTAATTCAAAGGAAACTTAAGTATTATAATAAAGAATTTAGTGTAAGGGATTTAGAGAAGAGAATGATTCCTTTGAAAGATATATGGATTAGCGAGTTAGAACCAATATTATTGATTAATGTACCAAGTTTTGAAAAAGTAAGAAAAGATGTCTTATCTAGATTTAGATAGATTACCTAATTCCGCTATAGGATATGGAATATGTCACCATTTCTCATAATGAATTATGTCATGTAATGGTCTTCTTTTTCTTGGAGCTGGTTTTTCTCTCGGCTTGCCAATAGGGATTATCGCTAGAGGTCTAACATGTTCTGGCAAGGATAAGATACTGCTGATTTCTTCTTCATTAAATGCACCCACCCAGCATGTCCCATAACCCATATAATGAGCCATTAGTAGAATATTCTGTATCGCGGCAGCAACATCTTGAATACAATAGAGATCTTTGCCTCTTCTACCATAGACACTTGCAGTACGGTAAATGTCGGAGCATGCAATAATGATTATGGGTGCTTCTGTAATCCAATATTGTCCATAGGCGGCACTAGCTATTTTTTCCTTTATAGTATCATTTTTTATAATTATGAACTCCCAGGGCTGTAAGTTTCCTGCTGAGGGTGCCCATCTAGCAGCTTCAAGAATTTTATAGAGATCTTCAGTAGGGATATCTTCTTTATAGTATTTTCTTATGCTTCTTCTATTTTTAATTATATCTAAAAGTTCCACAAACATATATTAAAAAACATATATATAAATTATTGACAATTACTTTTATTATGCATCATGTTCCATCGGCTCCTATAGTTTCTATCAAACCTTAAATGTACAGTTGCTATTTCCTCTGTGGGGAATTGAGATGATGCCATGGTTCAAAAATTGTATAAGGTCTACTTTCTACTTCAGAACATTTCTTTCATTTTTCTTTTTCTCATTTACACCTCTTGGCATTGGAAAATAGTAGGGTTCAATTGGAGGTCCTAATTCTCTACTGACACTCGACAATATTAAGGAATTTTTTCTTTTTTATAACTTCGTCAAAAATTATATTGATTAATATTTATAAGATGTAAAATATTTTCATAAAGAGATATTTTAAAAATTACTAAAATAAGTAATTTGTCAAAAAATCATAATTATTTAGGAGAGAGTTTAAGGAAAACAAAAAATACTTAAATAACAGGATTCTTTAGATAATTAGCATTTTGTGAAAATGTTAGATGAAAATATGAAAATAAAAGATATAGAATCTGGTATGAGTAATATAGAGTTAATAGCTAAAGTGATTTCTGTAAGTGAACCAAGAACGATAATGACAAAGTATGGAAGTGCTGAACTTGCCAAAGCTACAATCGAGGATGATACGGGACAGATAACTTTGAATCTTTGGAGAGATCAAGTTGATATGGTTAAGGAAGGTGACACTATAAAAATTGAAGGAGCTTTCGCTAAGAGTTTTCGTGGTGAAGTTGAGCTTAATGTTTCAAGAAGGGGAAAAATTACTGTTTTAAAAGGAGAATAATTTTTTATCTTCTTTATATTCTTCATATTTTTATGTTAGGTTTGATAAATATGGTTGAAGGAGGCAAAAAGGGAAAAGGTGTATTTATAGTATCACTGATGTTCATCGGTATGGGTATAGGTTTTATACTTATTGATATTATTGGTGGTGTAGCGTTTGTGGCTTCGATGTTTATTGGAATGGGTTTAGGATTTATCTTGGATACATTCATCGAAATTCGTGAAAGTAAAATAAGTTTTACTATGCCTTTAAGTGTCTCCGGGATAGTTATGGTTTTAGTGGGTTTGTCAATGATTACAGGAGGATTGATCGTGATGTTTGTTCCAAGTTTGCTAGAGAAGATTATGCCTTATATGATAGGCGTGATATTTATTGCAGTTGGCGCCTTTATTCTAGTTGGCGGGTTTAGAATTTTAAAAAGTATACTATAGTGTAATTATTTTGTATAAATTTCTATAAATAATTTTTTATATATTAAAAGGGTTATATATCATGATGAGGGAAGAAAAAATTTTTTATTTTGACTATTATAAAGAAGAAGAAAATACTGAAAAATTATTGGATTTGGTCAAAGATTTTTGTGATAGGAAAGGTATCAAAGATATAGTAATTGCATCTACGAGGGGTCTAACTGCAAGGCTTGCGATGGAGAGATTTCCATCCGACAAATATAATGTTGTAATTGTAACACATGTTTGTTGGTTTAGGGGATATAAGCAGGAATTCGATGAGAATCTTAGAGGTGAGTTAGAGAAAAAGGGATATAAAGTTTTAACTGCAGCGCATGCTATGTCTGGGATTGGTCGGGCTGTCAGTAGTAAGTTTGGAGGCTTTACTCCTGGAAGTATTATAGCTTCTACATTAAGGCTTTTCTGTGAAGGTATGAAGGTGGCAGTAGAAATAGCATGTATGGCTGCCGATGCAGGTTATATTCCAATTGATAGAGATGTCGTCGCTATAGCTGGAACAGGAAGAGGTGCAGATACTGCAATACTAATCACTCCCAAGACATCACGAAATTTCTTTGATATAAAAATAAAGGAAATAATTGCAAAGCCAGTATATAAAG
>JAGGXB010000117.1 GCA_021163245.1 Thermoproteales archaeon | reverse complement strand
GTATTCTCTTAGTATACCATTTATAATAAATTTGTCATTTATTCTGTGAATAAGTATACTGGTGGTATACATAGGCATTCTACTATTAAAGTTCCTGTAGATATTAAAAAGAGGCTTGAAGCATATGCTAGGCCGCGAAGATTAACTTTAGCCTTGGCTATAAATAAGCTTTTAGAGGATGATGATATTCTCGAAATGCTAGATGAGATTAAAGCACTTATTTCTAGGCAGAACGAACTGTTAGAGAAAAACAATCTTATACTTAACGAGATTCTCAGTTCTCTTAGAAATGTTGAAACGGTTAGAACAGTGGAAAAAGGTGATTCTCAAGACTTGCCAGTATGGGCTAGGGATAATCCATGGATAGAGGTTTTAGGTAAGAGAAGATGAAACTATTTAAACACAAGAAAAAAGATTCGCATGAAAACAACCCGTTGCTAGTCCAGTATATCGAACTATTAGACAAGCTAAGAAATGAAAATACTTTTTTAAAGAGAAAGATCGACGATGCAGAACGTAGACTAGACTCCATTCTCAAAATATTCTTCCCAAACCTGTATTCTGAGAAGAAGCCAAAGAGTCTTGATGAAATGATCGAATTGCTTGTTGATGGGTTAGATGAAATGAGGAATAGAGATACTATAAACATTATTGGACAAGAGGCCTCTGAGCATCTACAGGAACCCTATGAAGAAATCGACCACAAAAAGATAATGTATAGACTGGCTAGGCTTTCTGGAAAGGAAAAGAAGATACTAGGTCTTGTTCTCGAGGGATACTGTTCAGTGAACTCTGTATCCGATGAAACAGGCTTGGATAGAAGGACTGTGGGGAGAATACTCAGGGAGCTACATGAGAAAGGTTTTATTGACGTACTTAATGTTAGAACTCCTAGTAGCTCTAAGGTTGTCAGCATATATTTTCCCTCTCCTCACGGTGAGGTTGTATGCGAGATCCTTTATAACATGCCCTGGAGCCTTCTACACGCTAACATTCTTAAAGATAAGGGAATGTATGTTGATAATAAAAGTCTTATAGAGACTGCCTTGAACAGACTTAGACACGCTGGATACAAGGTTATATCAGAGCGAGAAGACCCTCAACAAACTACGTTTAGATATGATTCAAGTATTCATAGAGCTGATCTTGTAGTCTATGCGTTTGACAAGGATGGTAACGAGGTAAAAATATACGTTGAGTGTGAAAGCATGAGTAACCCTATCAAACAGTTTTCTAAGATGCTTGATGCATATTATCATCTAAACAGGAAAATCTATGTAATAGTTTCTTCTAGCCTAGCTAAGAGAATGATGCTACAGAGGATAGCTTACTGGGCTTGGCATAAACGTGATGAGCCGGAAGGCTTCGTTTTTGAGGTAAGGATAGAATCTATTGATAGGGTTACTAGACTTGGATATATGCCAAGATACATTATCGTTAGACCCGGTCTAAAAGACCACAAACCATAGCCCATAGTATACGTGTATAAATTATTTAGAAATGTGGGTTATCGGTGCAAGGTATTAAATCTTTTACAATGGCTTTAACTGTAGGCTACAATATTTATAGGGTAAACAATAAGTGTATCATCATCATAATTTTCTTTTTTATTGCTATGTTCTTTTTACTCATGAAGGGTAGAATGGTTAAGACAAGGCTTAATGAGATAGTTTATAATAGGGTTTCTGAATATGCAGAGAAGAATGGTATCAGTATATATGAGGCTTTGAGGAGGCTTATTGAGAAGGGCCTGGATCATGAAGATCGTATATACAAGCTTTTGAATGATGACGATTTTATAATTTCTATATTAACTGTCAGAATCAAGTATGACCCAACGTTTATCCAAAAAATTGGCAAATTATTAAGCACTCCTGAAGAACTATAAACTTTTATTTATATAAGCAATACGAATGTGAACGAGCTGGTTCTTGTTGTAGATAATATTAATGATTTCCTCGAACTTAACGGGGGCGATGCTGGATGCTGGTTTAAGATAGACTTCTTAGGTGACAAAGCACTACTGTCAATTTTCTGTGAATCTGTTAGCAAGATAGGAGGGTTTGTTATATATTGGTTTAGGAGATTCCTCGATCATAAAATACTCATTAATTTGGAGAGGATTTACAATGTTGATTTTGGAGAAGGTTGCTTTGAGGATAGAGTGTATATTGCATGTATGTTTATTTTCGAGAACTTTATAAATGATTTAAAGGATCTTGGAATAAATGTTCATAAGGGAAGATATTTCATAGGTCTTAGACCAATTTTTAGAGAAAATTAATGTTACCAAATTAGTAACACATATATTTTTTGCTACTAAATTAGTAATATGATGATAACTTGTCCAAGCTGTGGCAATAAAAAATTTATACGAAACCCTGAAGGATTCCTAGTATGCAGTAACTGTGGCCTAGTAGTAAAAGACAGCAATATAGTATACGACTCTTACCACAACCATGTTTTTCTCGATGAATGGAATGCCAGGGCAAAGAAACTAAAGGCTTTTAGCCATATAGGTATCCCAAGCTCAGAGCCATCTATTTCAGCTACTGCAAAACTTATACAGCAACACCTAATAGAGATTTTAAGAGATAAAAAATATAGGAATCTGATAGGAGTAGTACAAAATTATTCTGATACTGGTAGCATTAAAAAATTATTTAAGAGCTTCCTTGATATATCTGGCTTAAATTATAGGGAAGCTAGAAAACTTTTTATTAGGGCTTGTGTTAAAGCCGGTTTAAACAGAATACCTGACCTAGCACCATCAACATTTTATACTTATTCTTATTCAAGGAAAAGGCTTTCTTCTAGACAAGTTAAGATAGAGCGTGAATACGAGAAGATAAGGGAGATGTATGGAGAAGACATTGAAAAGCTTACGCGTAGCCTATCAGAACTTCCTGCATTTCAGCCAGCAGACCCTTTAGCTCTAGGCTTGGCCATAGCCATATATGTTAATAGGGCCTCACTAAAAGACTCGGAAAAATTAGGTGTAAGTAGACGTAGAGTTAAACTAAAACTTGAACGTGTAAAGATTATTGCTGATCTACCCTTACCCTTACTAGCTAGGATAGATGGAAGCATTATTTTGAGAAATATAAAGTTGAAGAGTTATCGTACGGCTAGAACAAAAAGCTATTCAAGTAGAAGGGCTTTAAAGATTGAAACGTTACAGAAATCTACAGACCTCTATGAGAAAATATTGGATATTTTAAGAGAACCTATGTTTCCATGGGAGCTAAAGAAGAAACTAGGAATAAAAACATCATATTACAGGGTTTTACTACATCGACTAAAAAAGAAAGGGCTTGTAAAAAGACTTGATGACGGACGTTACATTGCGTTACAGAAATCTACAGAACCAAAGAGAGAAAAAATAAAGATTGTATATGACTCTTTCGAACTTGTAAAATACTATAAGACTTACGGAGGCTACGTGAAAGCCTGCAAGAAACTTATGGATCAGCACTTCCAAAGAATTAAGCCGTTAAGCTATGAGGAATGGCTACAGGAAAAATTCATCCAGAAACTTTTGGAGAAAATAGAAGATAAAAGACTTGAAGAGTTAGAGATCATCCCTACGCAAACCCGATAATATGCGAAGTGCTATTTTCTCAGCCCTGTCCCTGTCTTTACCGCCGAGAACATAAAGGCTCTTTACCTGGCTTCCACGAATCCAAACCTTATCCACGCTAAACTTTACATCTATCCTCGACACACTGTTTAAAACAATATCACCATGCAGGGGGTTTATGCTCTCGAGCCTACCGACAAATATACCAACTTGACTCTCTATTATAGTCCAGAAACCCTGAAAAGTTTTAAGGCTAGCATTATATTCCTGTTGTAGAACACTCCTAATGTTGCCCGGAAAACTAATAATCTTTCCGACACTCATAAAAAATAGCGTAAACATTTTAAAAAATATCACGATAATATTAATGGGGTTCTCAGAGGGGATGACCCGTCCCCGCCCTAGAAACATTCTGATGAAGGGAACCCCCTAAGTTAATCCCCCTTGAGCAATCTCCACTTAAGGTAACTAGTTAACTGGCCAAATCATACCCCCTTTAAATGGGGGTCATCGGTCGTCTCTTAAGCCTTGGAGGCTTAAAAAGAGGGGAACAAAAAGAAAATTATGAAGTTAGTATTTCCAGTTGTAGCATTAATGTTCTAATCTCGTTGTCTCGGAGCATTATATTTAGGAAGTCTTGTTTCCTGATCTTCTTTATAAACTTCTTAACCCTTTTTTCAATCGTGGTTTGTTCTTTCCCTTCTTTGATTTGTTCTTCAATGCTTTCAATAAAAGTTTTTAAAGTAGCGAAAATCCATTCCCGTAACAATTGATAAAGAATAACGCTATCCTCTTTAGTCTTTGGAGAAAACCTTATTATCTTTATATTAGGATCAGGAATATCAATTCCATTATTCCTCAAATGACGTCTTTTCTCCTCGATAACCCTTATAGCATCCCTAACTTTACCTATGTCTGATTCACTCACAACAACTACACTGTACTGTAGAGGATACCCTAATGTTCTGAGCTTATTTGTAGATCTGTCATACCATGTATACCATCTACTGACCGCATTACGCTTGATACTTCTCGGTGGGTACGGTATATCATAGACAAGCAACGCGATACCGCTTTCCAGAACCTTCTCTATATCTTTTTCAATTGTCTTACTCGTTTCTCCGTCACCCGCCCTTTCTGGGCGGTATAGAGGCCTCTGGTTTAAAAGCCGTGATTTAAAAACCTGTGCTTTTAACTGCCCTAAAATGGGCGGGGACAGGAGACTTGAAGATAGAGGAGGTAGTAAAAGAAGAGATAAAACTGCCTAAACTTCCTTCAAACATTAGAGAACTACCAAAGACGAAACCCAAAAATGGTAAAGTCTCAAGGGAAACAGTCCTTGGACTTATAACTGATATGAAGAAGCACCTCGACCATGATCCATTTCTAATAGAGGCCTTTGTCCTGAGCACAATTGCAGGGCTTCCCACGCTTCTAGTAGGTCCACACGGATCCGGTAAGACTACTTTGGTTAAAACGCTAGCATCTGCGTTTCATATTGGTGACAGGAGGATAAGGTTTAAGCATATCACCGTCAAGGAAATGCATACCGAGTATAACGTATTCGCACGTCTAGACTTTGGTGAACTTTCATCAGGAAAAGAGAAGTGGATTCCAAAGCTTATAGGTGTAGAATTCGCTTTTCTTGACGAGGTTTTTAGGAACCAAAGGATAATGGCTACCTTAAACGAGGTATTGGAAGAAAGAGTATTTGAAGGCATGCCTTTGAAATGGATTTTCTTCGCTAGTGCAACAAACCCGCCGAACCAGTATTACAGGAATGTAGACATTCTAAATATGGCGGACCTAGACAGGTTCAACACGATAATAGAGGTTGAGGATAATGGATTAGGCTTCGCGGACAAGGTTGTTGAAGGCTTTAAGCCAGAACTGGATTTAGTAGTAGATGTTTCAGATATACGGAAGATAAGGGATGAAATATCTAGTACCAAAGTCAAACCAGAGGCCTCGGAGCTGGCAAAGATATTGATAACAGCGTTCTCAGTATGCGGTTTTGAGCCTGTAACCGGGTCAAAGAATAGATATATTATTTACAATAAGTTTGCCGTCATCAACGATCTTAAATGCTACAAGTGTATATTTCAGAAGCATAGGATATGTCCACGGTATGCTTTAGCACCGAAAAGGGCTCTGCGTTCACTTATAGGTTTAGCAAAGGCTAGGGCATGGATAAAGGATAGTAAAGTTAGCGTTGAAGATATTTTATGGGCTTTCAAGTACACTATACCTGGAAGAACGGCTATAATCTCTAATGAGCTTAGGGAGGAGGTACCGACTTATAGCTTACTCTATGATAGGATGCTGGAGGATTTCAGGGAGTGGTATGCTGAAAACTACAGCGTTTTAGAATCGGGTGTTGAGAATCATAATGATCCTCTGGTTCATGCTGTTAGAAGATTTCTGAAGCCTGTAAAGAGGATTGTTGGTTATAAGGTTTACATAGAGAAGGATAAGCTACCCAGGTTTCTGAAATGGCTTACGATTAACAGAGGTTTAAGCATAGAGAGAGCTGCAAGTATGCTTCAGGAACTTCAAAGAGGCGTTTTCGTGCAAGTTGACGAGCTAGTTATTACTCCCATGATAGACGCAATAGAAATCTCCAAGTTTGAAAACAAGGAAGAGGTTGAGAAACTATGCGTCTTCCTAGAAAAATAGAGAGAATTCTTAGGAGGATAAGAACGCAAATGAGACCCACGCCACACAACGTTGTCATAGATGAGAGAGCCGAGACAAGCTACTCGGACATAGAAAACAGGGTCATAGGATTATCTAAAAACCAGTTGGACGAGTTGGATTGGATCTACAGGCACGAGATAATGCATTTGGACAAGTATCCGAGGACTATATCTAACGAGATTATCTGGCAGGTTAAGATAGCTAATATGTTAAGCGACGAGGACAGGAGCCTTTTCAGGAAGCTAAGACACCTTGTCATTAATATGGCGGAGGACAGCGTGATAGACTACTATATCGGCCTTAGATATAAGAGCGCAAGGAAATACATCAAGAAATACGTTGAGAACCTGCCAAAAGAGATTAAAAGCGATCCACCATGCCATGAAGGTGCAAGGATGATAGTCGCTGGAGTAGCCGATTATCCTATACTGGAAAATTGGCTGAAGGATAAAAATATTATTATGATAGGATTAGACGCTTTCTACTGGCTCAAGAAACATCAAGAAGGTGAGTATAAAAGCGATACTCGTGGAAAACCCTCAAGAGAAGACTATGAGAAAGCTGCTGGACAATTGATAACCGAGGGAGAAAACATTATCCCCTTATACGAGTTTTCGGTGGACGACAACGTTGAATTTGATCTTGAAAAGGCCTCCCTCATAGCATTAACTAAGAGGTATGAATGGTACATATCGGCTATAATGGAAAAAGAGAGGACAAAAGGATACATGTCTAGGCAGGGCGTCTGGATTCCGGGAGACGAGCCCTCCAAACTAAATGTTTATGCTTCACTACTACAATACAATAAGATTATTCCGGGGCTGACAGCGATCAAGAGGGATACTAGCAGGATTATTGGATGGACTGAGCCCTCGGGTTATAGAGATGTAGCCATACTCGTAGATGAAAGCGGATCTATGAGAGACAAGGAGAAGGCGACTAGGATGGTTGGAATATCCCTGTTAGCTTGGTTTAACAGGTGGAGGATACAGTACCAGATAATAGGGTTCGGCAGTAGCCCGTTTCTGAGAGCGGCTTTGGGTTTCGACTATACTGGCGGCGTAAGATACTTTTCAATGTATTATAGGGCATGGGGAAACGATACTAGGTTAGCTCCAGCACTTAACATGCTTAAAGGTAGAAACATGCTACTCTATGTTATAAGCGACGCAAAGATATATGACCTCAATAAAGTAGCAGAATACAAGAGTAGAATAAAAGAGGTAGTACTAGTTCTCATAAACAAGGACAAAAAATATAGGGAATTCACGAAGGCTTTCAAGGGAGTAACTGTGAGGGGATACTGGTTAAACCCTGAAGAAATCGACAAATTTATAATACAGGAACTTGAGAAACTCCACTAACATTCTTAAAATAGTCTATGCTTAACATTGCCCAAAACTGGGCGGGAGTACGGAGAATTGAGTAAAAAATATGATAAAAACAGGAAAGGTAACAATTTTGAGGTAAGGATTCTTGAAACAAAGTACGGTCTAAAAGTAATGGTGAGACAAGGCAATAATAGGGTTTGGCTTAACGAGAATCATCTAGTAATGGTATTCCAAGCCATACTAGATAGAATCTTTAAACCTAATGAAAACGAAAAAATATAAAATTTATTTTCTATTTTTTACTTCTATTATTTTTCCAGAACCAGTCATAGAATAATATAGATTTTCTCGGTTATCAAATGTAAAGCTAAGGAAGTCCCAGTTTAGAATTTTTGACTTACATAGAACCTTATAATCACTATAGTTG
>JAGGXB010000062.1 GCA_021163245.1 Thermoproteales archaeon | reverse complement strand
CTTCAAAGGTAGATGAACTTTCAACGAAGATTAATGAGATTAAGGCTCCTACTTCAGAAATAGAAGCTTTAAGAAGTCAAGTATCTTCTCTAACTTCTATGGTATACATGAGTTTACTAGTTGCTTTGGTCTCAATTATTGTTGCTATATATGCTATTGTAAAGAAGCCTAAAAAATAAAATTTTATTTTTTATTCTATTTTTCCTATTAGAAAGTTGGGTATTCTTGTATATTCTGTAAGAAAACTGGATATTCCATTTTCTTCAATTATATTTTTGTAAATAAATGCACTGGGTCTCGGTGTTCTTTCCTTTGTTTTCATGTTTACGTAGAAGAGTCCAAATCTCATTTTGTAGCCCATAGCCCATTCAAGATTATCCAAAAGGCTCCAATGAAAGTATCCGAAGACATTTAGATGGTCTTCCTTTATGGCTTTGTTCACATGATGTAATGTGGCTATGAGTAGCCAGGGTCTGTATCTATCTATGGCATCAGCTGCTCCGTTTTCAGTTATGGCTAGAGGCTTACCGTATCTAGAGTAAATATTTAGAGCTTTTCTTATTCCTTCAGGATATATTTCCCAACCATTATCGGTTACTGGTCTGTTCGCTTTCGAAAAGGTATTGGGTTTGCATGAAAATCCATAGCCTGGAACAGGACTAAATCCTCCCAATTCTTCGGATTTTTTGACAACGTTACGTGTATAGTAATTTACTCCTATCCAGTCTACCTTATTTTTTAAATCTTTTCTTTTTAAAACATGGTTATTAGAAGAAGATGTAAATGATAGGTCTAGTTCACCGTCGATTACAGCTCTAAAGAACCATATATTGAAAATATAATTGGCTCTATTAGCAGCCTCTAAGTTTTCTTGTTCTTGATCTATCGGTTCAGCTGGTGCAGTTGCATATATTAATCCTACTTTTGTATCTTTTCCAAGGATTCTCTTTATTTGATCATAAGATCTAGCATGTGTTTGTATCATGTTTATTGCTGCTTGTATCATGCCTTCATAGTTTTTGATTCCAGGAGGAAAGCTACTTCCTGTATATCCTAAAGTATAAGTAACATTAGGTTCATTAAATGTACTCCACATATCTACTAAATCTCCAAATTTCCATGCAATGTATGCAGCAAATTTTGTAAATTCAACAACTGTTTTTTCATCAACCCAACCTTTGGGGCCTTCTCTAAGATTAGTATCTCTAACTTTTATAGGGTCGTGTATCCATAAAGGTAGTGGCCAATGATAAAGATTTAAAATTAATTTTATACCCCTACCTTTAATATCTCTAAATATCTTCATATAGTGTTCTACAGCTTTTTTGTTTGCTATTTTATCCAATTTAATTAGAGATTGTTCAGTGATCTCAATGTCTTTAATACCTTCATCATCTTTATGCACAGTAACTTTTACATCCTTTGTGGGATTTGGAAATATCCTGCTCCATTCAGGATTGAGACGCCATGCTTTTAATCCGAGCCAAGAACCAAGTTTATGATCAAGTCTGAATAAGTCCCAGTAACCTGGTCCATTTTCAGGAAAATCTCCGCTAACAGTATTGTTCGAAATATTTTTTTGGTCATGTAGCCAAACATACCAATCGCTATTTCTGTCTATTGATTCTGTGGATGCTCCCATTTCATATTGGAAGGCAGCCATTGAAATGCCCCAAAGGAAATCACGAGGGAAAATTGATGTATTAGACATGATTATCATTATTTTTATATTAGTTTTGATTAAAAAGATTAATCATATATATGTTTTTTTATACTTTTTAATAACATTAATATATTTTTACAACTATATTCTTTTCATTTCATATTATACAATAACAACTAAATATCGGATACAGAATTATTATTTGAAGAATTATGGAAGAGAGTATTTATGGTTTTTTAAAGTCTGGCCTAGAAGGTGACATTATAAGAGTTTTATCTATGTTTGGAGGGACCCTATGGAAGGAAGAAATAGTTAATGAGGTGTATGCTATGAATAAGACTTTAGGAGAGGTTCATACTGAAAATTTTGATGAGGCTATAAGTAATCTTCAGAAAGCTGGGGTAATAAATATTGAGGAGAGATTTAAGGGAGATTTAAGAGAAGAGAATGTGCGAGATATCTTAGTTACATTGACTGAGTGGAATAAAACAGTTAGCATTGTTTTTCATGATGAAAAATATAGAAGATATCAAGACATTAGGAGAAGATTCTTTGAGATAAATTTAAAATAGATATTCTAATAGATTTTAGGGAAAATACGTAGTATAGTGTTCAATGTATTTATACTGTGTTATTTATGTTAGAAAGAGAGCACGTGCTGTATCTTGATTCGTTTGTTGCGTCTATATTATTGGCTTTTCATACGCCTTTTATATCATTATTTGCTATCGATTTAGGTGCTTCGCCCTTTGACATTGGACTGATAACAGGTGTGGCACCGTTTTTTTATGCAATGATGGCATCAGTTTCAGGGTTTATTATAGGAAAGATAGGGGAAGTTAAAATTATATGGTTTTCGTTTATAGGTTTAACACTTTCATACTTTTGGATCTCTAGAATCGATAGCTGTTTATCCTTGTTGTTTTTAAACATTTTTTCTACATTATCTTACTCTTTTTTCTGGCCGGCTGTAGAATCTCTTATATCAAAAAAGAGTGTTTCAGCTAAATGGTTTACAACCTCTTGGAGTATAGGGACTTTGATCGGATCTATTTTTATAGGTTTGTTATTAGAGTATTCTAAAAGATATGTTTTTATTATAATGTCATTTATATCGCTTTTTGCTTTTCTTACATCTATTTTTATAAAGCATAAAGAAAATAGCCTAGAACCTTTAAAAATTAAGGAAATATTATATGCTTTAAGGAGTAAGCCATTTGCATGGATACAAGCATATACTTATTCTTTTATACAAGGATCTATTTTTTCCTTCTATCCAGTGATAGTAATGAATAAACAATTTCCTGAGCTTTATATTGCGTTAGTAATATCTACTATTACTTTATCGAGAACTTTTCTATTTTATATTCATGATATGATAGAAAAAATTATAGAGAATAATTATATTGGAGGAATATTGATACTCGTTGTAGGAGGTTTATCCTTTATAAAAAATATTTTTATTCTATTTATAGCATCATCTATGCTCGGTTTAGGCTTAGGAATCTTGTATATTAGAGCTATTAAGAAAAGTTTTTCTTCTCCAGACAGTAAAAGATCAATATATACCGGTTTATTTGAGTCATTTATAGGTCTAGGTTATTCTATAGGTCCATTGATAACAGGATTTACTTCAAGTATTTCAATAGATTATATGTTAGTTCCTATAGCCGTCTTAGGGGTTCTTTTTCTATTTTCTTTTCCTTACTACTCTATGATAAAAGAGTCTTAATGCTATTTTCTAGGCTGGAAATTATATATGGAGATACACCAACATATCTAGTGTATTCTTTTCCTCTATTAAACACTATAATAGTTGGTATTCCCATTATATTGAACGCTGAGGCAAGGTCGGGGTTCTCGTCAACATTTATTTTGACTACTTCTATTTTAGGAGTATATTTCTCAGCTATTTCTTCTATTATTGGTTCTAACATTCTACAAGGAGCACACCATTCAGCCCAAAAATCTGCTATAACAATCTTACATTTGGTTAAGAGTTTTTCGAAAAGTTGTGTGTTTACATGTTTTACTCCTTTATCACATTCAAAGGATTCTAGGGTTGTCAATTGAGATTTTTTTCTAAGTTCTATCATTTTTTTCCTTAGTAATAATTCTATGTCTTCATCCATAGATAACTCACTTGGTAGTTATATAAACGATGTTATATATATTTTATTATAAATGTATACTAATTCCAGAGTTTTACGATATGGTTTAATAATTTGATAATCTGTTATAGAGTTGTTATGGTTTCATTGCATGAAATAGTTAAAGGTGTATCTAGAACAAAGCCACTTTATTTGGAAGATTCATACTTAAAAGAATATTATTGTAAAGTTTTAAGATATGTTAAGGATAAAGGTAAAAGAGGATATATTGTATTGGATCAAAGTATATTTCATCCAAAATTTGGTGGACAGCCTAGCGACAAGGGTATAATTAAGGGTAAGGAATTTACGTTTACAGTGAAGAAGGTGTTATTATATAGTGATGTACTGGTTCATTGGGGGAAGGTTGAAGGTATTGAGCCATCTCTGCTAGAAGATGTTGTGTGTAAAATAGATTGGGATCTTAGATATAAGGTTATGAAGCTTCATACAGCTGGCCATATACTGGATTATTGTTTGTTTAAAGTTTATGGCAAGACTATAAACACATTATCGGCTTTCCATGGACCGCCCACTCCATATTTAGCATATCAAGCCTCTATACCTAATAATGAGGTTTTAAAGAAGATAGAGAATCTTGCTAATGAGATAATAAAGAAGGGTATTAATGTGGTAATAAAATGGGTTTCTAAGAATGAGTTAAAGCAGAATATCATAAACGCTCCAAATTTAGGGAGACTACCTGAAAATGATAAGTATAGGATAGTTATGATAGATGGACTTAACGCGATGCCCTGTACAGGAACACATGTTAAAAATACTAGTGAGATAGGAAAAATAGTTATTTCAGGTGTAGAGGAGATAGTAGATGGATTCAAGCTGTTCTATAGTCTTGGTTAATTCAGCTTAATGAATAAAATATAAAACTGACTAAGATTATAATTTAAATACAGGCGGGGGTGCCCGAGCCTGGACAAAGGGGCCAGACTTAAGATCCATAAAAGATAAGAGATCTGGTGGCGTAGGCCTGCCCGGGTTCGAATCCCGGCCCCCGCACCATTTTGATTTATCCTTTTGCAAGTCTGGCAATTATATTAAGAGCTACCTCAATTTGTGGACGAACTATTATAGGGAGATTTCCTAATCCTACGTCTATAAAGCCGCGTACTAGTAAAGATGTTGCCTCATCTTCATCAAAACCTTTAGACATGAGATAGTTTAATCCTTCTTCAGAAAGTTTGCCTATTGTTGCTTCATGTGTTAGTTCGCTTCCCATGGTATATGATTTAAGAATTGGTAGAGATTCGATATATGATTTTTCTGATAGTTGTAGTCCTTTACAGTCGATGTGGCCTTTTGTGTTAGATGTATATGATTCTATCTCCGCAGGCATAGTTATTTTACTGTTATCTTGAGCTATAGCTCTTGAAAGTATTTCACCTTTTGATTCTTTGTCTCTCAAGACTATTTTTGAACCGATGTTAATATGACTATTTTTTATTCCTAGAAGTATTGATGTTGTATTAGCGCTTGCTTTTTCCTCCAATATTATATATGGGTAAGACTGTATGTCTCTTACTGGTTTAAGGTTTGCATAGAACATATTGAGTATACCATTCTTCTCTACAAAAGCTCCTGTTCTCGGTCTTACAAGGGTTTCAGGAGACCAGCCATGAATCATTACATAGTTAAGTTTAGCACCTTCTTTCAAATAAATCTCTGTTATACCTAGATGTGTCGCTTCTCCAGCTACAGCAGCACAAGTTGTGTTTAACGTAATCTCTGAGTTTTTATCTAGGATGATGACGTTATGTACCTTTTGAACAATATCTGGATCGCTTATAAAGAAGCATGACTGTATAGGCATGCTTATACGGATTCTGGGAGGAACATACAGTAAGGTTCCATGAACATTTTCTTCAGAAACCTCTCTTATATATTTATCTTTCTCAGGACTTAAGACTTTCCATAAATAGCTTTTTACCCAAGAAAATTTTTCTATAGCTTCAGCTAAATCCATCAATATTACATTGTTTTTTCTTAAAAGTTGTTTGACCATTAGCTGAACAATATAATCGTTTTTTTGAATATAGCTTCCGGCAAATTTCGTACCAGATAGATCTACACCTAGTTGGGAAAGTTTTTTCTCTTTTTCAGACATTTTTTCACCTAGCTCCATTCTCTATAACCTTCTGTGATTATTTTTCGATAGACCGTCAAGAAATCTCCAGAAAAGACTATTTTTCCATTTATTAAAACATATGCTTTATCAATATTGTCTATATATTTTGTTATGAAGCCTTGGTGGGTAACTAACATTATCGCACTTCCCATATCTCTTAATTTATTAATGACTTTTGCAACGTCTTTTATTCCATCAACGTCTACACCGCTGTCTGGTTCATCTAGGAGAGCAACTCTCGGTTTCTGTAGGAGTATTAGACCTAGTTCAGTTTTTTTACTTTCTCCACCGCTAAATCCGACAAAAATATTTCTTTCATAAAGATTTTTTGGTATAATTTCTGGTTTATAGTCGTTCTTGTATTTTTCTTGTAGTTTCTTAAGAAGGTATTTTGTCTTAATCTCGATTGGTGGAGGAGTCTGATAAGCTATTGCGATACCTTTTCTTGCTTTTTCATAGGATTTGAGATATGTTATATCTTCATTATCAAGTAGAATCTTCCCAGAGACTATTTCATAAGGAGGTATGCTCATTATTGACTTTAAAAGAGTCGATTTACCAGAACCATTCGGTCCAAATATAACATGTATTTCTCCTTCGTTTATCTTTAGATTAATTTTATGTAATATTATCTTTTTCTCAATGGCCACAGTTAGATCGCTTATTTTTAGTAGCATTTAATACACCTACTGAATCATATAATAATACACTTCTCAATATTATACGCCGGGTTTTAAATTGTTTAACTTATTAAACTATAAGATTTAATAGAGGACCATATTTAAGAAAGACGTGAGAAAAAGCTGGGAAATCGCAACAATAGCTCTATCAGCATCACTTTATGCAGTTATAGGATATGCAAGTTACTTAGGGATATTTACACCTATGATAGGTGTAGTTAGATTTTGGCCTTCTGTATTTATTCCAGCTGTGTTTGCTGTGCTTTTTGGACCAAGAGTTGGCGGAATCTCTGCTGCCATAGGTATTTTTATAAGTGATATGATGATACATGGTAATGCTCTTTTAAGCTTGAGTGTTGGTGTTCCAGCAAATTTCGTATGTTTTTATAGTGTAGGATGGTTTACAGATAAAATAAAGAATAATTCACGTTTATGGATAATAATGGCTATTTCTGAGGAAATTTTTCTAGTTTTCTTAATAGCTATAACTATGAAGATTGGAATGTTATCCCCGGCTGTAGCTATAGCATATATCATAGGGATAGGAATTGCATTGTTTTTCACCATACTTTATGGATTTTTCTGGTCTAAGAATCATGTTCTAATGTTCGCTTACAATACAGGTTTATTGATGGGGTCTCTGATTATAGGAGTTGGGATATATTTATTTAGTCAAATATTTGTTTTACCTGGAGGTGCACAAAAGTTATCATTAGAAGCTATAATTCTTTGGTCTGTTTGGACTTATGCGACTGAAATTCCATTCATGGTAGCTTTGTCTACTCCAATAATAGTAATAGGGAATAAAGTTTTGCCTAAGGTGCGTGGCGAATGATAGCTAAGGCATTTTCTCCTGCGGGACTTTCTGCTATGTTTGCATCTAATATAGTTGAAAGGGATTATAATAGGACTGGTGCAGTTGGAGGAGGTATAACTTTAGAAAAAGGTGTTAAAGTTATCGTAAATATAGAAGAAGCTGATAATACAGAGATAAATACGTTTCTTAACGATGTTAAATGTGATTGTTATATTGTTAAGAGGTTGGCACTTACTCTTATAAGAAGGGTCGATAAGAACTATAAGGTTGATATAAAACAATATATAGATGTTCCAATTGGCGGCGGTCTTGGAACTAGTGGAGCGAGTGCACTGGCAACTGCCTTAGCTCTTGGAAAAGCATTGAGGTTAAAGTTAACTTATGAAGAGCTTGCCAGAATAGCTCACAGGACTGAAATAGAGTGTTTAACTGGTTTGGGTACTGTTTCAGGTCTTGTTGTTGGAGGTGTTGTTTTAGTGTTAAAAGCCGGTGCACCAGGATATGACAAGGTTGAGAGAATATTAGTGGATCCTTCTCTAAAAATAGTTTTAGGTTATTATGGGCCAATAAACAAGAAATTAGTCTTAGAAGGAAAGGATCTTGGTTTAATCAATAGGTATGGTTTAGAAGCGGTAAAAAATGTTTATTCTAACCCTTGTATAGAAGAATTTATGAGATGGTCTTTATGGTTTGCTAAAACTAGTGGGTTATTAAGCGATAAGGTTTTTATCGGAATAAAGAGGGCTGTAAAAGCGGGAGCAATTGCTGCATCGCAGGCAATGATAGGAGAAACAGTTTTTGCTGTAGTCGAGGATGAATTTGCTGAAAAAGTAGCTCAGGAACTTAGAAATATTGGGGCAAAAGTAGTTATCTCAGATATCTCTTTTGCTCCAGCTAGACTTCTATAGACCGGCATTTTTTTATTATATCTATTATTCCATTTTATGATGGGAAGATTAGCATTTATCGGTCTAGGTTTATATGATTTACGTGATATAAGTATAGGTGCATTAGATTATCTGAAAAGGGCATCATTTGTATTTATGGAAGACTATACAAGTGTATTACCAGGTTTTAATATACTTAAGTTACAGGAAAAAATAGGAAAGAATATTATTTTGCTCTCTCGTAAAGATTTGGAAGATGATTTTGGAAGAAAGTTATGGGATTCCAGTAAGAGAGGGGATATAGCTTTAATATGTATAGGAGATCCTTTTATAGCAACTACACATATAACATTGAGACTAGAGGCGATTAAGCGGAACTTAGAGGTTATTGTTTATCCATCGCCGTCAATTATCAATGGTGTAACAGCTTCTACAGGACTTCATATATATAAGTTGAGTAGGCCTGTTACGTTAACATTTATAGAGGAAAAATATGGATATTATCCTCTAACTGCATATTATGTGTTGCAAGAAAATTTACAGAGAGGATTACATACTCTTTTTCTATTGGATATAAGAAAGGATAAGAATCGATTTATGACGGTTAATGAGGCTATTGGTGTTCTCTTAAAGCTTGAGGAGAAGGTGAACGAAGGAGTAATTGATGTTGATAAAACTATAGGTATAGGTGTCGCGAGGTCGACTGCTCCTGATGAAAAGGTTTTTGCAGGGTATCTTGAGGAGCTTTTAGATTATGATTTCGGATTACCGCCTCATGTTTTAATAATACCGGGCTTGCTTCATGAAACAGAGAAAGAAGCATTAAATATTCTGTGTAGGATTGACAAGAAAAAATTAGATTGTTGGAATAAAAGAGTTCAGGAATTGCTTAGTAAAATGAGATAAAGACCGAATTTATAGTGGTTTAATGGATTAGATATTTATTTCAAGTAATGAATATGAAGATTTAGAAGCTATTAGATAGTTTAGAAATCTTAGTGAAATGTATGACTGTATGTGACAATGAACGTATTCTTAAATATATTGAGAATGTAAGGTCTGTTTTAAAACAACTTAGGTATGTTGATATAGATGAAAATACGAGGAAGATAATTAAGCTCAGTGAATTATATCTTAGAGATGCTGAGTATTATTTGGGTAAGAATGATTTTTTTACTAGTCTTGCTTGTATATCGTATGCTGAGGGTTTACTTGATTCTCTTAGATTTTCTGGTAAGGTCTCCTTTGAATGGCCTAAAAGAGATATCAGATGTAAAAGAAAAAGAGTTATGGTAGGGGGTGCTTTTGAGATAATCCATCCTGGGCATATTTTCTTTTTAAGAGAGGCAAGTAAACTTGGTAGAGTAATAGTGATTGTGGCTAGAGATAAGACTATAATGAAGAACAAGAATAGACATCCGATTGTTCCAGAAGAACAAAGATTGAAAGTAATTAAGAGTATAAAATATGTTGATGAAGCATATCTGGGAAGTGAAGATTTTGATATTTTAGAAACCATAGAGAAATATAAACCGGATATAATATTTCTTGGGCCGGATCAAGATTTTCTCTATAAAAAGATATCTGATATAGTTAATAAAATGAAGCTTGATATAAAGGTAGAAAAACTTAGTTCGAGGATAGATGTATGTGGTTATTCTTCGACTTCAAAGATAATAAGTAAAATACTTGAAATGTTCGGATAAGGACTATATGTTTTTATATCTTCTTCGTATAGAGTTAGCAAATATATGTGCTTGCCTTATTGGTTCTGGAAGTTTTAGGTTATCTTTTGTAAATGTTAGAGTTAGCTTAACTGCTGTTTGAAGAGAAATTTTATGTCCAACACTAACGTAAATAGGATTTGCTTTAGCTGATGTTTTTAAGGCATAGCCTATGATATCGTTTTTATCATATATTGGGGCTATATTGTTTTTCCATTTTCCTTGATTTCCACACAAAAGTTTTTTTGCAATACCTATGGTTGGTTTATCTATAATTAGGCCGAGCTGGCATGCGAATCCAGCTCTAAAAGGATGAAGTTTTCCGTTTCCATCAACGAATAATATATCAAATTTTTGTTTAAGTTTTTTTAAAGCCTTCCAAGCAGGATAAACTTCTCGAAAGGCTAATAATGTAGGAATATATGGGAATGTGACTTTGGTTAACGCAAATTCTTTTTCAATTACTTTAAAGGTGTTTTTTTCAACTATTACTGCACTACCTATAACGGTGTCATCTATATATGCTAGATCTACTCCAGCAGCATATCTTATTTCTTTTTCAAGGAAACAATCCTTTTCTTCTATTTTTTTGGCAATTTGGTTTTGTGCATATCTAGCACTTTTAATCGAGAATTTTTTTGGAAGTTTATATTTCAAGTTTCTTAGCTACCTCCTCAAGTTTTTTCGACAAGATAAAACTTTTTTTATAATATAATATATCTTTTCTAGTATTTTCGACAACATTTCGTATAATATCTGTTTTTCTACGTAGACCAGGAATGAGAGCTTCAGGTAATATGGTGGTTCTTAATAGATGATAAATTTTTTCCATAACTAAAAATATTCTCTCTGCTTCTTCAAAATTATTGCTTTTTATTTTCTCTATGGTTATTCGTCTTAGTTCTCCTACTAAATCTGCAAGACCTAGAAGATATGGTGCTGGTTCAACATTAAGTTCTTCTAGACTAAGTATTCTTTTCTTTGTTAAGAAATTATAAAGCTGTAATGACTCAACATATTCGGTTAGAGCTCCTACAACGGTTCCACTGTGATATAGATCAGGATTATTTATTTTGAAAAAATCAAGATCATTTTTTTCTTTGATTATTTTGTTTATTATCTCAGATGATTTTTTAATGTTTCCCGATTGAATATTTAGAACTATTTGTCTTGCTTTTCTCAGAATTTCTCTTGATATTTGTAGAAGTTTTTCTCTTTCTTTATCCTTTTTCTCTAATTTTCTTATAGCATTAAGTATATGTTCTTCGAATCCCGACATATTTATCAGTTAGATAAGATGAAAATAATGTATATAGGTATATGCATGAGGAAGTTTTTATGCTTACAGATGATGAAATAGAGAAATATTTAAAAGCGGGGGATATTGTCCATGACACCTTAAATCTTGCGTTAGATGTGGTTAAGGAGGGAGTATCTCTTTTAGAGATAGCAGAAAAATTAGAGAATAATATTGTGAGTAAGGGTGGGCAACCAGCTTTTCCGGTTAATATATCCATAAATGAGATAGCTGCACATTATTCTCCAGCTGTAAATGATACAAAAATAATTCCATCTAAGAGTATTATAAAAGTAGATGTAGGTGCACATGTTGATGGATATATTGCTGATGCCGCGATTACTATATCATTTTCTCCAGATTTTGATAATTTGTTAGTAGCGGCAAGGGAGGCTCTAAGAAATGCAGAGAGCTATATTCATCCAGGCAAAAGCTTAGGGAGTATAGGTGAGGTTATCGAAAAAGTTATTCGTAGATATGGATTTATACCAATATCTAACTTGAATGGACATAAAATTGAGAGATATAATTTACATGCTGGTAAAAGTGTTCCAAATGTTTCAATGTATACTTTTAGAAAAGTAACAAGAGATGAAGTATATGCGATTGAGCCTTTTGCTACTAATGGTGAAGGATTTGTTATAGAGAGAGAAAACGGCCATATTTGCCAGATAATGACTATGAGAAGGGTTAAAGAATCAAAAGAACTAAATATGTTTTTGAAGGGGTTATGGAGGGATTTTAGATCTTTGCCATTTGCGGAAAGATGGGTATATAAGAAATATGGTAAAAGGGGATTAGAAGATTTGGAAAGATTGATTTCATTAAAGAGGGTGTATAGATATAATGCTTTGGTTGATAGGGGTGCGGGTTTAGTTTCTCAGTTTGAGGATACTATGATTGTACGTGAGAATAAAGTTATAGTGACTACAAGAGTGTTAGAATTATTTTAGATAACTAATATATCTGGTATAAAGCATTTTTGGAAAAATTTTAATTTATACGTTTTTAGAGAGATTACTGGTCTGGGAGTTAGATTTAAAGATGATAATAATATTTTCTTAGATTGGTGAATATATTTTGACCAAAAGCATCAGTGTTGATGCGCTTGTTGTTGGAGCTGGACCTGCTGGATTAATGTTTGCGAGAAAGTTTTCGTCAAAAGGATATAGGGTTTTAGTGGTTGAGAAGGAGAACAGGCTTTCTGAAAAGGCTTGTGGTGAAGGAATTAGTGCTAGAGTATTAATGACTGCTGAGATTCCCATTAAAGAAAAGGAGAGGTTTGTGTCTAGAGAGATTAAGCGTGCATATGTATACTCTCCGTCAGGTTTACGGATAACTTTAAATGGTTCCGAGGAAGAAACTTTGGGATATATAATTAATAAAAAAGAGTTTCTTGAGGTTATGGCTGAGTATGCAACTATGGAAGGAGCCGATATTATGATGATGGAGCCAGCTAAGGATTTTGAGAGGATAGATGATGGATTTAATGTAAAAACAAAGAATTGTTGGATAAAAACGAGATTGCTTGTAGGTGCTGATGGGTATCTTTCGACAGTTGCAAGGAAGCTTGGTTTTGAAAGGCCTAGAGAGAGAAAGATTATACCTTCGATTCAGTATGTTATGGTTAATGTTGAATTAGATGATTGGGAGGCTTTAGAATTTTATGTAGGGAAAAGTGTTGCTCCATATGGATATGCTTGGATATTTCCTAAAGATGGCAAAAAGGCTAATGTAGGTATAGGTGTTCAGCAAGGAGCTCCTCTTTATTATCTAAACAAGTTCATAAAGGATCATCCGGAAAAATTTGGTAATGCTACTAAGGTTGAGTTTAGAGGAGCTGCAGTAACGATAGGTGGTATGTTGAAGAAGATTGTTGCTGATAATGTTATGCTTATTGGAGAGGCGGCGGGACAAGTTATACCTTTAACTGGAGGCGGTATTCATTCTTCGATTGCCGGTGGAAGTATTGCTGCTGATATTGCTATTGAGGCTTTTGAAGAGAATGATTTATCTGCTGTGAAACTAAAGAAATACGTTGAAGAATATAATAGACATTGGGGGAAGAGGATCAGAGATAGTAAGAAGGCATTAGAGGTTATAGATAAATTATCTGATGAGGAGCTAGATAAACTGGCTGAGATTCTTGACCCAAAAGACGTGTTAGATCTTGCTAATGGATTAAATATAACTCGTGTTGCTGCAAAATTGATGAAATATCCTGTGTTTAGTATAAAGATAGCTTCTAAGCTTCTAAGTTAATTTTATTTTTAATTTCTGTTATAGCAAAGTTATTTTTGTTAGCTTAATATAATATTTTATGAAACTTTTCTATGTCTTCGAAACAGTTGAAGGAAAAGGATGTAAAAGAACTATTATTTAATGTACTTGATAGACTTGAAAAATTGGAAAGTATGGTTCTGGATCAGAGAAGATATGAGGAAGCATATATGCTTTCTGTTTTGGTTAAAATTTTAAAGATGGGTTCTTATCCCTTAGAGTTAAGCAACGATATAAAAAGATTGATGAAGGTTCAAGAATGGCTTGGTGTAGAAAGGATAAAAGATGATATAATTAGAGCTATACTTGAAGTTTTAGCTTTAAAGGGGCCCATGAATATTTCTACTTTGACTAGAGAGGTTAGAAGATATAGAGGAAAAGCGTCGAGGAGGATTATTAGAAATAAGATTAAGGAATTGGTAAGGAGAGGGATTTTAGAAGTTATCGTATCTGGACGTGAAAAAGTGGTCAGAATAAAGGAATAAATATATGGGATGATTTGGTCACTTTTTCTTTAGAAAGAATATATTCGTGACCAGATTATATATTAATCATGAGTGAAAAAGAAAAAAGGATAAAGGAAGAAGAAGATATAGAAGAGTTAAAAGAAGTGTTTGGAGCTATAAGTGCATTTCTAAAAGATTTGGCGCCTACTATTTCAGAAATAATGAGTTCTATAATTGGTTCTCTAGATGGAGCAAAATTAGGAGAGGAGGCTGGAAAATTTTATAAGGGTTTAGTTGATGCTGGTATTGATCCAAAAGAGGCGACAAGGCTTACTGAAAAATTTGTTGAGCAGAAACTTGCTATAATACAATTATTGCCTCAAATAATAAAGCCTAAATTAATGAAAAATAAAGAGATTATAAGGAAAGAAAGAGAAAATGAAGAATAAAATTATTATTTTTTTATTTTTGATTAAAAATATACTGCTTTTAATATTATATTCGATATGGATATTGCTCAAATTATTGTTTTTTTATGTGAGGCTAAGGATAAATTCATATGCGTTTAAAAGAAGTATAAGAAAATATATGGATGAGACAAGTGCTAGTAGAATAAGTAGGATATATTCGAGAAAGATTAAGACGGTGTTTGATTTTATAAAAGATTTTAGAAAATATAATTTTTAATTTTTTAACTAGATATTTTAATATTATTTTAGGAATAAAT
>JAGGXB010000031.1 GCA_021163245.1 Thermoproteales archaeon | reverse complement strand
TACCTTATAGGAAAACAACTCTTTAAAACTTTTAAAATACCACCCACATTAAACGACAGACATACAAGTGAATTTTTCCATCAACTCTATACATGGATAAAGGACCCAGAGATAGGACCAATACTAAAGAAAAGCAGCAGATACATAGACTTTAAAAATAAATCACTTCTACAATCAGCAGAGACAAGAGATAAAGAATGGTATACATATATTAGAGAAATCATTGACGGTAAGAGAGAAATCAGGCCTAGCAGAGAATATGCTCTAGATATAATCTTAGCGATCGAAAAAAATGAAACAACTTTTCTACCGGCACTGAATCTACCTAACAGAGGACTTATAAAAGATCTACCTGAAGAAGTCTTCATCGAAACACCTGGAATAGTCTCAAACAGCGGTATTCATGGAATAAAGGTAGACCTTCCGAAACCAATACTGGCATTACTAAATCTTCATGCAACAAAATATACTTTACTAGCCAAAGGAATAATAGAAAACGATAAAACACTCATAGAAGAATCATTGAATCTTGATCCCTTAACACCTTCACCACTACATGCACATAGAATAATTGAAGAATATGTAAATATATGGAAAAATAATATTGATTTTATTTAACATTTCTTAGAAATCTCATAGAATAAGATATTAGGTATTGTATAATCTAATAAAATTGCCTTTTTTATTTTATATACTAGAATTTTCTCCCTAACTATATGAATACTATTAAGAACATTCGTAAGAGCTGGTAACTAGACATAAACACACCTTTATTCTTTGTAAAAACAACTAAGATATAAGATAATAACAATATAATTAACAATAATGATATAACTTCAACAAAGAAATATCTCTGTACCTTCTCAACAATAAAGTTCGTATATATCAACGTTCTATAAGCCTCTTTAACGTTGCCATCCTCAAATTGTTTAATAGCCATATCTACCAAAGATCTTACATAAAGAGAGACAGGAGAATATTTTACAACTCCTTTATCTATAATAACCTTAGTATAATTAACAAAACTTCTCATCACCTCATCTATTCCAGGATAATAAGACAGTAATTGAAGTAGCCCCTGTAAATAATATGCATTATACATAATATCACGGTCGTTCAAAGCATACCACTGAAAAAGCCATATAACGGGACCAGCCTCAGAAAGCATAACCCAGTTCCTTGAGTAAGGCACATAGTCCGCAGTATATTCTCCACTAACCCTAGTAGCAAGATGCGGACGAAAAGAAAAACCAAGCCATATATATTTCGTATATGTACATGTAAGCCTCTCTATATCAGTCTCGTTAAAAACCAAGCCGTGCCTATATGAAAGCAACATAAACTCTAGATCAATGGCACCATGACTAATATCCTCATATCCCTTAAAACTTGTAACATCTACACCAAGTCTATAAGTCCATACATAGCAACCGTCAACGTAACGCAACCTATTTCTTAGAAACATAGCCATCGCTCGAGGCCTCTCAAGATAACTGTCATCCCTAGCAATCTCATAAAGCTTAATCTCAGCAATACCAAGAGCAGAAAACCTATTAACTATCGGTCCAACAACATCCCCCTTAGGGGAATCCCAGTAATAACCTCCGTCAGACACACTAGTCCATGCATCCCTATAATGCTCAACAACCCGTCTAGAAACATCCAAATACTCCATAGCCCTACAAAACAACGTTTCATTCTCCCTAACTCTAGGATCATCTAGTATAGTCTGAGAAACCTCTAATAAAGCCGTAGAAATAACCCCATCCCATACAGAAAACTCCCTGTAACCCTCTGAAGCATATCTATCATTGCCATAGGTAGAGTTGTAATTACCCCAGCTAGGAATACCATCACCATTAACATCACTATACTTAACGAGATAATCACATCTCTTAACAGCCCTCAACAACCATTTTAAATCATTAGTAATCTTGTAGAGAAGAACATAACTCCTAATCTCGTATTGAATACCCCAAGCAAAAAGACCGGGATCATAAGGCTTCCTAGATAAGTACCGGTTATAGCTAACCCATACCTTCTCAGCTATTTCTTCACTTAACTCGATAACCCTCTCACCATGTATCAGTACCTCTCCATCATTAGAAATAGGAAAATCCATCATAGAAACAGGAAATAATACATATATAATAAATAAT
The DNA here is from genome assembly GCA_021163245.1 of Thermoproteales archaeon. Taxonomy (GTDB): domain Archaea; phylum Thermoproteota; class Thermoprotei; order Thermofilales; family Thermofilaceae; genus JAGGXB01. The sequence continues at coordinate 7,280 of JAGGXB010000031.1, read as the reverse complement.
AAGTAAAAAGACCGTCAACACAATAAAAAACAGCCTCTTATCCATCAAAATACATTAGTCAAAAACAATTATAATTAACTAACCCCAAATCCCTCTATAAAACAGATAAAAAGTTATTCTACAACTATAGTTACTGTCTCTCCAGTGTTCCTATATCTATAATTTATAATACACACCCTCATAGAAGGATCCCACCGCCAAGACTCACCTTCCTCGAGAATATTTGAATTCAACTCAACCCTCTTCGGCCTATCAGGAGAATATATTTTTAAAACCGCTCTCTGCCCCTCCGGACCACTACTCCTAACAACTAACCTACCATCCACAAACTCCTCACACCATGATCGTGTATTGAAAAGCACAATCCTCTCCTCCCTAAATCTTCTTAAAACATAAACCCTAAACCTAAAACCATCTAGAGAATCCTCAATACCGTCATCAGTCAACATATCCAAATCAACAATACGAATAGATTTACCCAGACTATCCACTAAGAAAAATTTATCAACACCACCAAAACCTAGTCCCTTAACATCAAGTTTCCATCTAAACCTCTTTAACCCTCCATCTATATTAGCTAAAACTACAAGCATCATATCATCATTATAGTAGACTGCTCCCTTAACAGCGTCATTATCAGTCTTTACATATCCAGCCATATAAGGAGCAAATCTAAACTTACCTAGATCAAAGGCCCTAAAGGATTCAAACAGAGACAATAAAGACTCATGCATTCTACCATGAGGGAAAACTCCTAACAGAATACTCTTAGCGCAAAGCTCCCATAAAGCATCATCACCATGCTTCTGTATAGCGGCAGTAATAGGACAAGGAATCTTAGGCGCCACGTTCATAAATAATATATGTGGATGAAAATCTTCTAAATCGGGAATATCCTCGTGACGAACCTGATCCTCAAACATTATATGACCGTCCGCAAAATTCTCAACTATTATAGAGGGTACCCATGCAGACGCATGAAGTAATAATACTCCATCACGCTTCTTTACAAGCTCTCTCGTCCATTCAAGAAAATCAAATAGATCGTCAACAGCTGTATGTGGACTTTTACTATGCAACTTATTATCACAGTACCAATAATGAGCATAGTCATAATACACTCCGTCAAAACCCAGTGTCTCAACTACCTTTCTAACATATTTTTTAAGAAAATCTTTCCATCCTGACTTTAAACACATCATAAAACCATAATAACGGCTAGGAGGCCCGGTCTCAATTATAGTATTACGTCCATCAACAGACCTACGCCACACAATATATCCATCAGCAAAAGCATCAGACTTAGGATTAAGTTCAGCTAGAGAAAAATAGGGAACAATCCTTATCCCATATTGATGACATGTATCAATAACTCTACGCAGTTCTCTCATTCCATACTCATCATATGGAGGCCAGGAACCATCATGCCAAAAATCACCACTAGGATGATAATCATTATGAAGCCTAACAACCGTGACACCTCTATAAGCCCATTCTCTAATCTCCTCATCACTAGGCCAGGGATGATTAGTAAACATTAAATGCATGTATCTACGAGGCATAAACTTACGAATATTCGGCAACCCTATATATGTAGTAAAGACATATGTACCAGAAAGTAGAATACCAGAATAACCACCAATCCTAGACCTAAAAGGCTCTAACACGACGCCAACCCTATCACCATCATTCCTAATCTCAAATAGGGCGTTGTTAGGCTCATCAACAAGTTGAGAAAACCATTCAGATAAATCTGAACCAGGTAAAAACTCTATTCCCTCCATACCTCTATCAAACAACGCGACATATAAAGGTATATTACATTCACGATACTCTGTACCTGGCCTCGTCCTACCCCATTTAGCTGGACAAACCCTGCTACGAGAAGAGTCATATATGTGTGAAGACCTAACAGCATACTCGTTTAACTCAGACCTAACAGAAAAACAACCAACACCGACCCGCCAAATACCAGCTATCCCCTTATCAAACATATATTTACGTATAATTTTAACATACTCATTCCTATACTCATAAACATATTCATATCTTATACCTAAATCACGTTTATCCTTATTCTTTAAAACACCATTAACATAAACTACAACACTCTTAGAATCCTCCTTAACTACTTGTAAAACAGCCGAATCATCAAAAACATCCATATACTCTCCAAAATATGAGATAATAGGATCAACAAGCAGATTTTTTCCACTCCCATATATGAATCTAATATCAGTTATACAACCCCCTCTACCGGAATCATGAACAACCTCCCAAAAACCATTAGAGACCCTAAGCCTACCATCTCCTAAGAAAACAGCCTTTAACATAAATAAACGACAAATATAAAAAATAAAAAACTTAACGATACCTAAACAACATTTTCAACATTCTAATACAAAAACCCTCCTTAACAAAACAATATATTGAAAAAGAACAAAGCAATATAGAAAAACTTTAATCACAATAACCCTCCCTACAATATTAACTGCAAATCTATCCTAGCCTATCAGTACCCTCAAAACCAGGAAATATTTTAAGCAGAACAATATTTTCTAGCACGGTGCCAAGATGAATAATACAATTTTTATCGTGCCTGAACCAGTAAAATTAAACTATACAGGCAAAACCTATAATTTTGACGGATTCACTAATTTCTCAGATTTCCTAGCTAAAGAATTCAATATCCCTCATGGAAGCTGGCGGCTTGAAAAAATAGAACATGAAGGAACAGGACTTAAAATACAGGAAAAAGTTGTAAAGGTTTGGGGCGAGGAAAAAGTTTATCTTGCTACACTTATACAGCTCATACGTCAAGGTAACAGTAAGCTTCCTGAGGTTGAGATAGAGGAAAAACTATTCTTTAAGTTTAGGGGGTTTCACCTAGATATTGCTAGGGGAGGCGTGCCCAGAGTCAATACCTTTAAACGTATACTAAGATGGCTCTTCCTATTGAAATATAATTACTTCGCAATATATTTCGAAGACCTGTTTCCCTGGAAAAAGTATCCAACAATCGGAGTACATAGAGGTCGATTAACAGAGAAAGAACTGGGTGAAATAGTTGAATATGGTAAAAAACTAGGTATACAAGTTATCCCCTCACTAGAATTACTCGGGCATATGGAGAACATCCTTACACTACCAGAGTTTAGGAAATATAGCGAATGGCACAGACCTAGAGAAGGCTGCCTAGACCTGAGTAACGAAGAAGCTAAGAGATTCGTATATAATCTATTGGAAGAAGTTATAGACTTCTTCAAAGATGCATATTATATCCATATAGGCGGTGACGAAACCTGGGCTCTAGGCAGAGGAAAAAGCCTAAACAAAACCTGGAAATTTGAAGGACCTAGACTCTACGAGGAACATTATAGAAAACTCATAGAAATAGTGAGTTCCCGTGGCAAGAAGCCTATACTATGGGGAGATATGATAACGGGAATATTCCTATCAGAGGAGGAAAGAAAAGTCTGGTCAAAACTCCTAGAGAGCAATATCTGGAATAAAGCACTAATAGCGAACTGGAACTACAGCTCCAGAGACAAGGAGTATTTTAAGGAAGTTATACAGATGATTAAAAAATATGGCTATCCACAACTGGCATGTACCAGTTTTAGGACAGGACGAAGATATTATCCACCATTCGATGAAGCACTTAAAAATGCTGAAGGCTTCCTTACTGCTGCACGAGAAGAAAAGATTGAGGGATTTCTAGTAACAGCGTGGGGAGATGATGGTTCCGAGACACTTTTCTCCTTCCTTGATCCTCTGATCCTTGCCTCAATGGAGATAGCTGAAGGAAATGGAAAATGGGAGGAAAAATGGCTTGCTTTAACTGGCGAAAGCGAAGACGTACTTCGAGCCAGGAAACTTTTTGGAAAAACGGAGGTTGTCCATAACATTAAAGATGTTCTTTTAGCAACCCTACGTTATAAACGAATGACAGATAGAGAGAAGGAAGAACTTGTAGAAAAATGGAGAAACATACTTGAAAGCATAAAAAGCGTAAAGTTACCACGTGACCTAGAATTCATACGTCAAGCCTTAATGGTCGGGATAAAAAGGCTGGAAAACAGAGACGATGCCACAGACTATATATTTCTGACAGACCTTTACTCAGAGCTATGGCTAACAGAAAGAAAACCTAATGGTCTCGAAAACATCATACAGAAGTTTTGGGGAGCAGCCGGAAGAAAAAGATACAGAACACCATAAAACTAGATTTTATATCAATCCCAGACTCAATTAAGAAAAATAAACTAATCAAACAGCAATGTATACTTTCTCATCAAAATAATCAACTAACAAAGACATCAGCCTACTTTCCCATAACTCAGCACAGCCTCAAGAACCGCAGTATATCCCTTCACCCTCTCACTAGGCGGAACAGTCTCAGTAATACCGAGAATCAAACCCCTCTTACAATCTCCCCCCAACAAGCCCCGAACATAGCCAACTATACTTGAAGCATCCTCATAGAAAACAACCTCAGGAATATTAACCCATAAAGCAGTCCTCCCCCATGACTCTCTAGCCTCACCTAAACCTAGATTACCTCCAGGCGGAGGAGTAAAACCATGTATAAAATCAAAACCAGCCTCAGCTATCAACTCCCTAAGACTCCTAAGCCTACCATCCATATGTGATCCAACAATCTTTCCCCTAGATCTAAGAACATCTGTATACTCCTGATAAAAAGGAACGCAATACTTCCTGAAAAGCCTATGATCAACCAAAACCTCATCAATATTATCACCGATCAAAACAATCCTAGCCGGAGACTCAGCTACAAGCCGACAAACCTCAAGCTTCTTCTCATGGATAACCTCCAGAACATCCTCCAATCTCCCAGGATCCCTCTTAAACACACGAGCAAAATTCCTAAACCCCATATACCTAACGATGAGCTCCATCAAAGGAGAATAACCAACACCAGCATACGCAACACCATCCCCACCCAAAGCCTCATCAACCATCTCAAAATCCCTAAAACAAGGCTCAAAAATCATGTCCTCAAACAGATACTCAAGAACCTTAAAATCATCAACACTCTTAACCATATGCTCAACAACCCATTTATCACTTCTCTCTCCGCCTTCAGAAGGCAACCCAGTCCTAGTAACCTCCCTCAAATTCCCAACCGGTGTCTCACATATATTATAGATATAGTCTCCCTTAACAATACGAGAAAAAACAACGTCACGAAACACCACACGAAAAACACTACCACTAATAGAGACCCCAAGACCTCTATTCCTCAACAGTCTCTCCCATTCTCCACGAGGCAAATGTCCAGACTTAACAATCCAAGGAACATAGTCTAGATCACGCCACTCCAACGCAGCAAAAACCCTCTCCCTAACATCCAAGACAATCACCCAAAACAAATTATAAAAGCATACAAATAACAAAAATCATCCATAATTTAGACACCTGATCCTAACAGATTAAAATATCGAAAATAAAAATAAATACTCGCTTTTTTAAAAAATTATATACTCCTCAATTTTAACATGCGAGGATGAAACATGTATAAGAACATCATCTTCTACCCAAACTATATAGCAATTCCAATTAAAAACTTTGCAAACCACAAAGAACCAGATACTCTAAAGCAGAAAATACCTATAGTCTAAAAACTAAACACCAAAAAACCAATAATTACTTCTCCTAATTTGACTTTTATTCATTTTGCATTATAGTTTTACCTATAAAAGTAAAACTATTATGCTAATAATTAATAAAATTTTTGGTGAAAAAATGAGATATTATAGAATTTATTTTGATGACGATGATGGAGGAGACGTTCCAGGAGGTATACCAAACGGTCCCGATCCACTCCCATGGTAAACAAAAATATTTTTAAGCAAAAATTATAAATTCTTTTTTCCATTTTTATAAATGGAATGAATGACTGCTATAACTTAAAAATAACAGCTAAAGAATGGCAATTTATCACATCGGCACAGTATTCAGAATCTTTGACTGAAATTTCAAAAAATATGAATACTTCCTATGTAACAGTATATAGATTATACACTATGCTTAAAAGCAAAGCTAGTTTCAACTATGTCGTAGATTTTAAAAAAATGAACTTAGTGCATATCACACTATTTTTCAACGGATACCAAAAAATTGAAAACATTCATCCACTCACCGTCTCTATCCGTAAAGTTTTCGGCGTTAAGCCATACTATATGGTAAGCGCATTTGTCCCATATATCTACAGAGAAGCATTTGTAAAATCTTTCGACAACGAACCAGTCAAAACTATAATCGGTTATGAAACATATAAGTGGAAACCTGACTCTCCTCTCTCATTATACTTGGAATCAAGCGAGACCATAATTCCAGTCTTCAACGTCTTTTACGAAAAATACGACAACCTTAACTATCCCGTCGATAACACTGATTATACCTATAAGGCACCAGACAAGATTGACATCGCATTAATCTTCAGAAAATATAAGCATCCCTTCGAACCCTTAACAAGAAGCATCCGACATATAAGGAAACATGATCCTGACTTCCCACTAATATCAAAACAGGCATTAAGCTACCACTATAAAAAACATATCAAAAAACTATGGCTCTACAATTCCATCATACCATTATATGACTCATACCTAGTACCCTTCAGAATATTCTATTTCGAGGGTAAAGAAGCCCCAATCCTAGCCAGAATACTAATCAACCTCCCAACATTCTATCTAACATCCATAGACACAGATAAAGCTATCCTAGTCGGACAACCTCCATGCCATATCTTCGAAAACATATACCGTATAATCTCAATGTTCGACGTAGAGATGCCTCTAGGAGATCTAGTCATGTCTAACAAAAACATGAAATCCTATCTTCCACCATTATGGCACTTCACAGAAAATAACAGATGGATATGGAAAGACATAAAAATAAAGATACTCCAACCAATCTAAATTCTCACAAAATATACTGTTTATATACCTAAATAAGGAGAATATCATTTTTATATAGAACATAACATTGTGTCAAATTAACACATTTTATAAGACCACAAAATCATATTCTTAAAATAATCCTTATAATATTGAAAACACCAATTTTACTAAGCCTATAATTATGAAGAAAAGCGAAAAAGTTTCTGTTTATCGTCTCCTCGAAAGTATAACAAGTATAGGAACTGAAAACGATGAAAAAAGAGCTGCAGCATAATACATTAATGTAAAACCATAAACATCAACCATATATCCCAGCACATAGTTTCCGATAAAACTACCTATGTTTGAGAAAAT
>JAGGXB010000094.1 GCA_021163245.1 Thermoproteales archaeon | reverse complement strand
TAAAAAATATATATGAATTTATGAAACATGTTAGTGTATGAATATGAGAATTTTACCGAAGAAATTACTAACAATAATAATTCTAACAGTATTAACGACTGTAGCATCGATAGTTATTTGTACTACGTGCAGTACAAGCAAAAGCGGGACATATTCAGTAGTATATGCACAAGCAAGCATATATGGAACAACAGTAGATAATTCATACGGAAATGCAAAAGCTAGAATGAGCGAAAAATATCCTGGATCCTGCAACTTCTGTGTGTTTGATAAATCATATGTGGAACTATGTAGCCAAAAATACTGCGTAAATGGATTCATATCATGCGGTGATACCACTTCGCATTATTTTGGTGTAGGAGAAACAGGAAGCTATACATCTTCATATATTGAAAGTTGGTGTGATGGTGCAAAAACTAGCGTTCGTGCCTATTTGGGAGGCTATTGTTCATACTGCACAGCAACTAAGTCCAAAGGTTAGAGGTACCGTCAAAAGTGGTACGCACTATGGACATCTTTAATAAAAATATTTATTCTTTATCTGTTAAAAATTATTTAATTTTTGTATTGTTATGCTTAATATTTTTCTCTTCAATTAAATTAGTATCATACTCCACTAGGGAAAAGAAGTGGGTTGAACCAGGTTTATTCTTTGAATATACATTGGTTATAACCGCTGATCCCAGCTTGAAATCTGCGATGGTCAATCACTCTAAGAGTATCGTCTTAGATCATTTGAGGAAGGCGTTTAATGTGACTCCTGAGTTTCTGCTTACCTTCTCCATAGTTAATGTAAGTCGTAAAGGTATTGTACGTGAAGTCTGTTGGGGTGGTGTAGACGGTATCAGCTTGGCAGTCAGGATCTTGGGTGTTGACCAGGACTATTTCAATGCTAGCCTCGAACTTAGGTTCAGGAATTTGAGGTTAGTATGTAGTAGGGATGAATTGATTAGAGGAGAGATCTCCCAAGCACTTAAAGGGCTTAAACTAGAGGATAAAGAAGGCTTGCTAGTGGCTGGGCCTATTAACTACTCTGTCGTCAAGCTGGTTAGGGTTTCAAGGATTAACCATGAGGTTATCGATATTGGTACAGGTGCTAGGCTTGGTGAATGGATATTCTGGCTTCACCCGGAAGACCTTAAACGTAACTCTACGGCGGTTTTACTCTCAAGGTATTGTCTCGGTCCCTGTATAGCATCTGTACTATGTTTAGATAGTCGGGAGACAGGGAATAGAAACTATGTTGTAGGAGGTATCATCATAGATAAGTCAAGGGCGATCTCGGGCTGTGACGTTAAATGCTCCATTAGATATGGGACGGTCTACTATAATTTAACGGCTGATGAAAAGGCTCGTATAGTATCATTGGCGAAACGTCTTTATCCCATGTTTAGGCTCGTCGATTATGGTAATGGGACAGTAGGCTTGCTTAATACGACTCTGCTGAACGTCTATGAGATGGTAGGAGACCGTAAGCCTTGGAAGCTTTTAATAATGGAGAAACGTAGGTACTCTTATAATTCCATAGGATACACGTATATCATAGAGTATAATGGAGGAAGGTATGAGACACTACCAGTTAATTGGGTTAAAATGGTTTATGAAAAATTCTATGGAGTACTACTCGAGGCTAAACCGGTTGAAGTGCGAACATTAGGTCTTATGTTCCATGGTAGGCTACCGGGTTTAGCCGACTTTTTGACACTCGGTGATGACAAGCTTGTAGTTATAAAAGTATTTCCACTTGAGCCAAAGGCGGTAGCTTTGAGGCTTACGTACACCAACTTAAACCTCAAGGTTGGTATGATAGGGGCACCAGGAAAAGTTGATTGGAAAAGGTTGATAACCTATGCTATAATAGTCGTAGCTACTATTTCCATATTCTTAGCTAATCTGATTAAGGTAAAGGGGAGAATAAGATGAAGTCCTTATATCTTACCATAGCTCTGCTCTTAACGACTGCTTTAATTCCACTGCTTTTCATAGATGACCTGTTTAGCGTCCAACAGAGAGGTGACCATAGCAATAGTGGCTGGACGACGTTTAGAGCACCGGGTTCAGTAAGAGATGAAATATTTATTCTCCTTCATCAAAATAACACGCTTTCAGTTTCCTCCAATGTGGAGGGATGTAAAGTTAAGCTATTAGAGTTCAACTTTACTATCTTACATATTTCAAGTGGGAGGAACTGGACTATATCCGGCGAAATTCGCTCTTCCCGTCTGATATTGCCGATCTTTAAAGCTCCTCTAGAGGGGGTATACAAGGTTTCGCTGGATATCTCTGTCTTGGGAAAAGGTGAATGTACCGTTAGCGTAGATAGTAGTATTGCAAGCGGGGATAAGCAGGGTTTTCTAGCATTCTACAGTATTTGCTCTATTGTAGGTTTTGTAGGTTTAGGTGTGGTGATGGTCTATGCAGTCTGGCTTAGGGTTAAGGCTAGTTAGGCTGGTTTATTGGTACTTAAACTATTCCTATATATGGGCAATATCTATGGTTGTATTCCTCACATATGTTTATATGTATGACAGATACGCGGTATTGTCCTGCAGAATTTGGTCGGGCGAATCGGTATTTCATCTCCTTGCTAGGGCGTCTAGCTCGGTCCTTGAGCCCCTAATACTGGCTATACATTGTTCTCTTCTAGCCTCGATATACTTTGCATACGACCCTGAAAGCGGGTACAGCTACCTGAGGCACATGATTGGTTCAAAGAAGACAATTGAGTTTTTAGCTAAGTATATCGCATCCTTGATACTCTCTGTTTCTCCCATACTGGCTTCAAAGCTTTTGATGTGGTTCGTCTGGGATCCAGGCTTAGTATTAAAATCCCCGCTTGAATTCCTATGTACGGTGTTGTCGCTAGCTTTTGAGATAGCTATCTATGTAACGTATGTTCTAGGCTTTTTAGTTCCCCTAGCAGTGCTAGTTAGGAAGCCTTTGTATCTGATTACGGCATTTGTCTTTTACACCTATGCCGTTGAAACTGGAGGCTTTGGAGGACCTCTGGGTTTTCTACAAATTTACTCTGGATTAGTAACTGGATATACCTTCTTTTTCGAAACGCTGAGAAAATATACGGTTGATTTACGTCTATTGCTATCTCTTGCACTTTTGGTCGTGTCACTACATGTTTATATTCGAGGCGAGGTCAGGTGGAGATAGAGTCTAGAAACTCTGAATACGAGACAATAATATCTCTAGAGAACGTGTGGAAAAGATTTGGGGTCGACCTAGCCCTGAGAGATATTACTTTGAAACTCGGTCATGGATTGCATTTAGTAGTCGGACCCAATGGTTCTGGTAAGACCACTCTACTGAAGCTCATAGTTGGGATGATAAAGCCTACTAAGGGTTCTGTAAAAGTGTTCGGATTAGATCCTTGGAAGTATTACTATCGTCTACGCGGAAAGATTGCTTTTGCATTCGAAGGTTTGCCTCTGCCATGGTGGATGAGTGGTAAGGAATTCGTTGAGTCAGTGTGTATGTTGGGCGGCTATGATATTAAAAAGATGGTAGAGGTCTCAGAAGACTTGGGAGTTACCGAGTACTGGCAGAAAAGTATAGGGAGCTATTCAAGCGGTATGAAAAAGAGGCTCTTACTCCTCTTATCCTTCGGCATAAAAGCAGAACTTTATGTGCTAGACGAACCTTTCACATTGATTGACGAGAAAACTCTGAACAGGGTAATCGATTTGATGTCCGAACTTAAGAAACTTGGAAAGATACTACTTATAGCTACCCATTATATACCGGAAAAGATACGCAAAGAAGCGGATACAATTGTTAAAATATCGCGAGGTTCTATAGTAGGATGATTATCCACTACATGAATAACCTTAACTAAATATTATATTGATATGTTTCATGCCCTTTTCATTGAGGTAAGTTAGTACAATATATCTCTCTTTTTGTATGCGTTGACAATAAGGTTTAATACTATAGCTTCTGGATTTCGAGTCCATGTTCCCAAACATCATACATCATAGTAAGATACAATGTCAGTTATGAAACAACTAAGAGAAACAATGTGGAACCAAGGCATCGTGGTCTGCTTGTTGATGTTGTTGAGACATTCCTTAAACGCAGACTGTACCTTAAACACCTGAAAAAGAAGGTTGGTGAACCTTTTTACGACTTGGGCTGATCAAAGACAAAGTCTATAGGAATATTGACGGGTGTAAGAAGATTATAGAAAATGCTGTTGAAGAACTACGCCGTAGAAGGGTGCCAGTAGAGAAGCTTATAATAAGGATAACTCTAAGAAAGAAAGATTATAAGGTTTCTGCTTCTTATCTTATAACCGCTAAACAACTAGATCTAAACGGTTATGATCCTAGAACCATGGTTGAGTTCATATACATCAATAGTAGGCATAAGAATCCCATAAAACGCGTACAAGCATGGCAGTTGTTCGATGGCAGACGATATGATTCAGAGAAATATATAGAAACATTATTAGGTTCATAAATTATCTTATAAAGGTTTTTAAAAATTCCATGATTATCAAATAATTATTTGATTTAAATATTAGGTCTTAGAAACTACGACAATGTTATAAAAGCAAAGAATCAGATATATTACTTACGAATAAAATTTAGTTTAATGTTTATCATGACATAATTTTTAATTAAATATAAGGATAATTTTCTTTATATTCTAGAACTGCTATAATATATTTGTGACAGTTATAGATTCAAAACTTGAAGATACTTCCTATGAATTACTAAAAGATAATCTTAAGCAGTTGAGATACTTAGGCGAGAGATTGTCAAAGTTCACATTAAGTATTTCGCACAAAGGACACGTATGGACTTTGCTGAAGCTTGTTTTCCTAAAGTTATATAAAGATCTTTTCGCTGGCACAGGAATAAACATGTATAGTGTAAATAGCCGGATCGTCTATACTGCCTTTAATAAGTACCTTATATGTGCCGAAGGGAACTTATCTTAAAACGTATTCTCTTCTTCCTAGAAGCCTCCAGCTCTTACCGGAGCTGACAAGATAGACCTTTACTGTTATATCTGGGGTGCTGTCAACTTAATCACCTCTTATTGCTATTGTTTTGAGTCTTTCTAGCTCGTTAGCGCCGGGTAGTGGCCTCGGAGGTCTTCCAAAGCTTAGATGATCTCTGGCATAGTTGTAGAAGCCGACCCAGGCATAGACAAGCCTTAAGGCAGATGCAAGCAACCCCTTTGGCGACGGGAAATAACAGTCAAAGCCCCTAAGCCTATCCTTTACCGCCCCTATGAAACGCTCAACATAGCTACGTAAGCCACCACGTACGACACTGTGCCTCAGCCTTGTCCAGCTGGTTACAAGCCTATACCATGGTGCACCATCAGTTATGACATGCCTTACCCTGCGGCGGCGCAAACTTGCAAGCAGGCTGTAGGCTACTAGGGCGTTCCTTGTCTGCGTAAGCATTGCTGCCAGAACAGTCCTGTGCTCAGGCTCTATAGCAAGCCAGAGCCATACCTGTCTACCGCCAACGTTTACCACAGTCTCATCCACTATCGCAACCTCTGCACGCTCACTCAGTACAAGTTTCTCCGCCCTGCTGGTAAGCCTATGAACCCATAGTCTCACTGCTTCATGGCTCCTAGCAACGCCTAAAGCCTGTAGAGCCCTAGAAGTCTGCCTGAGGCTCAAACCTGAGAGATAAAGATATATTGCATAAAACACTATTTCAATTGGGGTCCGCTCTCTTAGTATAAAGGCTTCTTGGCTCATAGCATATATTTAGGGGGCGGATCCCACTAATAAAAGCTTAAGTTGACAGCACCGCTTTAGCAACCTCAACAGCCCTATCCCTCAGATAGCGAATCCTATACTCGACATGCATATTCCAAGGCCTAAAAATCAATAACGTAACCGAGATAGCTAATATACAGCCTACAAACAGAATTATCTTATTAACCCCCATAATCTAAATAACAAGATGTATAAAAACAATCTAAAGCTCAAAGAAAAAATTTTATATTTAATAAATAATAATATAAACATGTATAAAACCAAAATATGTCAGATAAAATATTCAAAAAATCAGATAAAAAATATGATTATCAAACAAATTTGTATGATGATCCTTGTAAGGGCGGATTGATGAAGACCGCTAGACTGCTGATCCATTATGAATAAAAAACGTAGGTTTAGGGTTTTTGTCGAGAATCTAGAGGAACCTATAAGTAGATGGCTATATATAGAATACAAAAATCTTGCCAGGATAGTAGGCAAAAGAAATATATTTTTTACAAACATAAAAGACGAATATGAATATTATTGTATGAAGAAGATAACTGAAAATGTATTTAAGGAGTCTATATCATTTCTATCATTTAAAAATTCGAGATTGATAATATTAGATCCAGATGCAAGTAAATCTTTAAAGATTACTGATTTTGATGATGGTACCATTGTATTGATTGGAGGTATTATGGGCGACTTTCCTCCAAAACATAGAACAAATATAGAATTATCAAATAAAATTAAGAGAGAGAATTTTAAGGAGGTTATATACAGAAATTTAGGATATGGTCAATTTCCTATAGATATGGCAGGACTGATTGCTTTAATGGTTTACAAAGGTACGAGGCTAGATAACATAGATGTAATGTACGGAATAGAAATAAGTGTTAATAAAAAAAATACAATATATTTACCGTACACTTATCCTGTAATTAATGGTAGACCTGCTATAAGTGAAGAAGAAATAGAATATTTGAAAAATAGAGTTATCGAAGATGAAATCAACCGTATACTTAGCAAAGATAAAAAAATTAAGATTTGTTAATTTATCTTCTCCTCAGTCTTCTTATAGCTGCATCAGCAGCTGTATGTAATGGATGTATTACTTCGCATATAGAAGGTGTATAAGCCGTCTCGATACGTGATAATTCTTCCACTGTAGCTTTTCTCTCGATTAAGATTGAAAGAATATTTAATTTTTCAGCAACATCTCCATCTCCTATAACTTGACCACCTAAAATTCTATGACTTGCTTTATGTACAAGCAATCTTATCGTTATAGAACTTGCATCTGGGTATATTGCTAATTTTTCTTGTGTAGAGACAGTAACTTGAAAAACATTTAATCCGAGTTTTTTAGCCATATTTTCTGTGATTCCAACTGCACCGAATTTTAATTTACCTAAATTAATAATCCATACATTTGTTACTCCCTCTAAGGATTCATCCCCGCCAACAGCGTTTATTCCTGCAACTCTTCCCATCATAATTGCTGTACTGGCAAAGGGACTTAATGTTTTTCTTCCTGTTACAATATCTGTAACTTCTGCGTTGTCTCCGGCTGCGAATATATCTGGATTACTTGTTCTCATGCTTTCATCAACCTTTATACCTCTAGTTTCTCCTAATTCAAGACCTACTTGCTCAGCTAATGTAGTATCGGGTTTTACTCCTGTCGCCATAACCACAAAACCTGCTTCAAATGTAGAATTATTTGTATGGACCAATTTCTTGCCTTCAGGACCTTCGATAAGTGTAACGCCTTCACCTAAAACAACGTTCACACCTTCTTCTTTTAATAAATTACTTACTCTATCAGCTAAGTCCTTATCCATTTTTCCAGGCATTAACTGAGGAAAATATTCGATTAATGTTACATCTATGCCTCTAATTCTTAAAGCATGGGCAGTCTCTATCCCAATTGCGCTTCCTCCGACAATAATACCTTTTTTATACTTTGTTGCCGCCTTCTCAATTTCTATACCGTCTTCTACAACTTTAAATGTAAAAACATTACTCGAATCTTCTATTTTTATAACTCTTGGGATTGCTGGTTTAGCCCCATTTGCTAAGATAAGTTTGTCGTAGCTTTCAATAATTTTTTCACCGGTTTTCAAGTTTCTAGCTATAACTTTTTTGTTGTCGGGATCTATTTCTTCAACTAATGTTGAAGTCAATACTTTCATGTTTGGAACTCTTGGTGCGTCTTCCTTTACGGCATCCCATCCCTTAATGTAGCCTGAAAGAACATCAGGTAAAGAACAGGGATGATAAATTGCATACGGTCTTTTTTCAAAAACTATAATTTGAGATTTACGATCTGTGATTCTAGAATATCCTGCAGCAGTCATTCCAGCAGAACCATAGCCTATGATAACAACTTTTGGCATTTTATACACCTGATTTAGATGATCAAAGTATAGAAATGAAGTCACATACTATATTCTTATAAGTTAAATATTTAATATATAAAAAAATAAATATATAAAAAAGAGAATATTAAGGCCAAATACCTCTTAATTCAATAGCCTTTGCAACTCTGGAAACAGCGATGATATAGGCTGCACTTCTCATATCGATATTCTTTTCTCTACTGATCCTATAGACACATTCGAATGCATCAACCATACGCTTTTCAAGCTTAGATAATACTTCTTCTTTAGACCAATAATATCTCATAAGATTCTGAACCCATTCTAGATAACTTGTTGTTACTCCACCTGCGTTTGCTAAAATGTCGGGAATAACTAATATTCCTTTTTCGAAGAGTATTTTATCAGCTTTGGGTGTTGTTGGACCATTAGCCCCTTCTGATATAATTTTTGCCTTTATATTGTCAGCATTTTTCTCAGTGATAACCTCTTCAATCGCTCCAGGTACGAGAACTGTTACACTAAGTTCAAGAAGTTCTTCATTGCTAATGTTTCTTGCTTTAGGATAGTTTATTACTGAACCTGTTTCACGTTTATGTTTTAATAAATCTACAGGGTTTATACCATCAGGATTATAGATTCCTCCTTTGCTGTCACTAGCGGCAACTAGTTTATATCCCCATTTATGGGCATAGTATGCAGCCCAATAGCTTACATTGCCATAACCTTGAACAGCAACGGTAATTTCACTATTATTTAATCCCAGCTTCTTTATAGCTTCTCTAGCCGTTACCATAACGCCAAAACCTGTTGCTTCCGTTCTTCCCTCTGATCCCTGGAGTTCAATAGGCTTAGCTGTTACCACGCCTGGTTCATTTCTTCCAGCTAATGCAGAATAGGTATCCATTATCCAAGCCATAATTTGTTCATTTGTATAAACATCAGGAGCTGGAATATCTATGTAAGGATGAATGAATTCTCTAATAGCATATGTGTATCTTCTTGTTAAACGTTCTAATTCACCTTTACTCATTTCTAGTGGATTACAGGTTATTCCACCTTTTGCACCCCCATATGGCAGATTCATTACCGCTGTTTTCCAAGTCATCCACATAGCCAATGCTCTTACTTCATCAAGTGTAACATTGGGATGATATCTTATACCGCCCTTATATGGGCCTCTTGCATCATTATGTTGAACTCTATATCCAGTGAACACTTTTATTGAGCCATCATCCATTTTTACAGGTAGATGAGCTATAATTTCTCTTTTCGGTTTCTTTAGTATCTCTAGTATATTTGGGTCGAGATCGATAAGTTTTGCAACAGATGTTAGTTGGGTAACTGCCATATCGAAAGGATTAATTAATCTAGTCATGAGATCACCAAGTATATAATTTAATAACTCATACATAGTCTTTGTTGGAAAGTCATATCTATTAATTAGGAAAAAAATACCATTTTGTTTTAAAACATTCTTTAATTTACCTTATGGTTATTCTTTCTATAATTTTTTGATATTTATAAATATAAAGTTTTAGGATTACTTTTATAAAGCATATAATAAAAAAGTCGTCTCGTGTTCAAAGAGTTTTTGTTAAGTATTTGTCTAACTATTTTTTAGTAATAGTCTATTTTATAACAAGACATCGTATATTTATTAGACCGCTAAGGATAAATTATACTTTGATTAAATCATTACGGTGAATTTTGTGGATGTTATGAGTACGAGAACTGTCATTTATCATATGTTAAGGCCTGATTCAGTTGCTGTAATCGGAGCAGCACGTGAACCTCAAAAAATCGGGCATCAAGTTGTTAAAAATCTTATAGTGGGAGGTTTTCCAAAAGATAAAATATATCCAGTTAATCCATATGCTAATGAAATTTTAGGACTTAAATGTTATCCTACTGTTAAAGATATACCTTATAAAGTTGATTTAGCAGTTATTGTAGTTCCAGCAAAGATCGTTCCTAAAGTACTTTACGATTGTTCTGAGAAAGGTGTTAAAGCAGTTGCCATTATATCGAGTGGCTTTAAAGAGGTTGGAAATGTTAAACTTGAGAAAGAAATTGTTGAGATTGCTCACAAAGGAGGTTTTAGAATTCTTGGACCGAATATAGTTGGTATATGTGATACTGTTAAAAGTGTAAATGCTAGTTTTTGTCAAGGATTACCTTTACCAGGCAATATTGCATTCATTACACAAAGTGGTGCATTAGCTATTGCTTTAGTCGGGTGGACTAAGCTGAAAAGAATAGGTTTATCAGATCTAGTAAGTATAGGAAACAAAGCCGATATTGACGAAAACGATTTAATAGATTTTTTTGGAGATGATCCTAATACTAGGGTTATAACAGCTTATCTTGAGGGAATAAAAAATGGTAAAAGATTCTTAGAAATAGCAAAGAAGGTAACTTTAAAAAAGCCTATAGTTATACTTAAGGCAGGGAAGGCTGAAAGAACATTGGGTGCAATAAGGTCACATACAGGTTCTCTAGCTGGTTCTGATATAGCTTATGAAGCTGCGTTTAAACAGTCGGGTGTTTTAAGAGCATCAACATTTTTAGAATTATTTGATTGGGCTGTAGCTCTCTCTAAGCTTTCTGTGCCAAGTGGCGACAATGTTGTGATATTAACTAATGGTGGCGGTGCCGGAGTAATGGCAACTGACGCATCCGAGGTTTACAACATTAAACTCATGGATATACCTAAAGATTTAGCAGAACGTTTAAGAAAATTTATGCCTCCTTTTGGAAGTGTATATAATCCAATAGATTTAACAGGTATGGCAAACAAAGAATGGTATAAAGGAGCGTTAAAAGAACTTCTAAAAGATGAAAGAGTTGATAGTGTTATTGTCTTATATTGTCATACAGCTGTAACAAAGCCTAAGGATATTGGAGATGCAATTTTAGAAGCTATTAGTGAAACCGGGATCAGAAAACCAATTGTAGTTTCTCTGATAGGTGGTGAAGAATGTTTAGACGAATGTGAACGCTTAACTAGCAAAGGTGTTCCATGTTATGAATCTCAAGAGAAAGCTGTTGCGGCATTAGGAGCTCTTTACGAATATAAAAGAAATGTAGAAAGGATAAAGGTAAGAACAATACCCAAATTAGTTGTTAACAAAAGCGAGGTTAGAAATATTATCAAAGAAGTGATAGAGGATGGAAGAAACGTCTTAACGGCAAGTGAAGCTACAGTCGTAGCTAAACTCTATGGTATTCCAGTGCTTGAAAAACCATTAGCTAAGACTCTTGACGAAGCATTAAGCATAGCAAATAAAGTAGGCTATCCAGTTGTTTTGGAAGTAGAATCTCCTCAGGTTTTACACAAAACAGATGTAGGTGCAATATACGTAAATATTAAAAATGAACAAGAATTAAGAGAAAAATATAATAAAATTATAGAAAATGTTAGAAGAAAAGTTCCTAATGCTGATATTAAGGGTATAATTGTTCGAAAAATGGCGGAGGAGGGTAAAGAGGTAATTATAGGAATGCATAGGGATCCTATATTTGGTCCTTTAATCATGTTTGGTATGGGAGGTATACTGGTAGAATTATTCAGAGATGTTAGTTTTAGAGTTGCTCCTTTATCCATTGAAGATGTGGATGAGATGATTAAAGAGACAAAGGCGTATAGGGTAATTAAAGGATTTAGAGGTGAACCTGAAAGTGATATTGAGTGTATAAAAGAAACGATCTTACGTGTGGCAAAACTTGCTATAGACTTTCCTGAAATATCTGACATAGACATTAATCCATTCTTTGTGTATGAGAAAGGTAAAGGAGGTTTGGCTATTGATGTAAAGATAATATTAAGAAAGGACTAATTTTTTATGAGAATTGGTTTTTTAGTAAATCCAATTGCTGGAATAGGGGGAAGGGTAGGACTAAAAGGTAGTGATGGAGTATTAAGTGAAGCATTAAAAAGAGGTGGTGTGCCTCTTTCTCCTATTAAAGCTAGGTTATTTTTCAAAGCTTTGGATATATATTCTTTAAAGAATATTTTATTTTTAACAGCATCGGGTAAGATGGGAGAAATTTATCTTAATGAAAAAAACATAAAACACTTAGTTGTTTATGTAACGAGAAGTGAAGATACAAATGCTGTAGATACTATTAATACAGTTAAAAAGTTTCTAGAAAATGATGTTTCGCTGATAGTGTTTGTCGGTGGTGATGGAACAGCTAGAGATATTTGTTCTGTAGTAGCAAATAAAATTCCAATAATAGGAATTCCTGCAGGTGTAAAGGTCTATAGTGGTGTTTTTGGATATACTCCAGCTGATGTTGCTAGATTAATTGAAAAATTTATTTCTGGAGAAGTACAAATTGTTAAAAGAGAAATTATTGATGCAAACGAAGATTTACTCAGGAAAGGCATCCTTAAGTTGCGATTATATGGATATGCGAAAACTATCAGTTATCTAAATTTGCTACAGCCAACTAAGACCATATATTCTGGTGAATCAGAAGAAGAGAATAAAGATGGTATAGCTAAATATATTTTTGAAAATATTGAAGATGATACCCTATATATATTGGGCCCTGGTTCAACTATAAAAAAGATATGTGAATATATGGGGTTATACAAGGATGACCTATCTGTTGATATACTTTTAAATAAAAAGATTATTGACAGGAACGTTGATGAGAAAAAAATTTTGAAGTATTTAGAGATGTATCCTAAAGTAAAAATTATTGTTACACCAATAGGTAGACAGGGATTCATTTTCGGTAGGGGTAATCAAGAAATAAGTCCTCTTGTTCTTCAAAGGATAAGTAAAGATGATATTATAGTTGTAGCTACTAGGTTAAAGATGAATGAGTTAAAATCCTTGCGAATAGATACAGGAAATATTGAAATAGATAAAAAATTTAAAGGATATATTCGCGTAATTGTAGACTATAATGAAGAAAAAATCGTTAGGATTGTTTAATTTATTCTTCTTCCTCCTTTTTAATGACTTCTATATATCCTTCTACATCTAGTAAATTATCTAACTCACTCGGATTAGTTACTTCTACTTCAACAATCCATCCTTCGCCATATGGATCATTATTTATTAGACTTGGATCATCTTCTAGTTTTTCATTAAATGATAGGATTTTTCCATTGACTGGTGAGATTACTTCTCCAACAGCTTTAACAGATTCAACAGTAGTTATTAATTCTCCTTTTTCAATATCCTTTCCTACTTCGGGAGTATCAACATATACTATACTTTTTAATTTTTTCTGAGCATAATCAGTTATTCCTACACGGACTTTATTTCCTTCTATAATTTTTATCCATTCATGTGTATCTTGATATCTTCTATCCTTTAATAATATGTAATTTTTATATTGTATTCTTTCACTCATTTTTATCGCCGTCATTTTAAACCTGACAATAAATATGAATATTTTGGTATTTATAATCTTTTTATAAATGGAGGCTCTACAAGTTTTGCATCTATTTCTTTATTACCTTTAAATATTTTTACTTTTAAGCCTAATATTGAGTGTTTAGAATTTATATATCCTAAAGCAATCGGTGTTTTTAACAAAGGCGAAAAGGTTCCACTAGTAATAAAACCTATTTCCTTATCTTCAATATAGATTTTCATTCCTTTCCTAGGTAGGGGTGAGCCCTTTTTTACCAATAACCCATATTTTACCTTTTCAACCCCATTTTTCAATATATTGAAAAGCGCTTTCTTACCAATATAATCTTCTTCTTTTTTCCAAGAAAAAATCCAATATTTAGCTTCGATTGGATTGATGTTTTCGTTTATCTCGTTACCATATAAATTATATCCCATTTCAATTCTTAGTATGTCTCTTGCACCAAGTCCGGCAGGAAGAATTTTTTCTTGATAGAGGTCTCTTAAGATTTTTTCTCCTACATCAATGTCACATATAATTTCATATCCAGCCTCGCCGGTCCAACCACTATAACTTATTAATTTTATTTCTCCATACTTGGTTTTAATGTTTGTTAAGAAGTTTAGTGGAGAAAGATTTTTTATTTTTTCTCCTATTTTCTTTTTTATTTTTTCTGTGCTTTGAGGCCCTTGAAGAGCTAACATAGCTGTATCAAATGTTATATCTTTTATATCTACATTATAGTTCGAACTGTTATAGTTTAGCCAATCAACGATTTTATCATGGTTAATAGCATTTCCTACAATCAAGAAAACAAGGTCAGTTAGTCTATAAACCATTACATCATCCTTAAATCCTGCATTTTGATTAAGAAAGGCTGTAGGTCCAGATATTTTTCCAACACTAAGTTTTTTGATATCTCTAGCGACAAGTCTTTGTAAAAAATTTAATGCATCTTTACCTGAGACTACTATTCTAGATAAATGAGATATATCGAAAAAAGTCACGCTTTTTCTAGTTATAAGGGCTTCCTGAAGCATGTCTCCATAATCGATAGGCATCGTCCATCCTGAAAATTCTCCTATACTTGCATTAATTTCTTTGTGAAAATCCAAAAAAGGAGTTTTTCTCATATGAAAACAATATCCTAACTTGATATATAATTATTAATTTATTTTTATTATACATTAATAAATAATTATTTTAGAATAAGTAATACATGATTACACGTTAGGAAAGAAGTTAGTGCGAAATTATATGATTACTGACAGTATAGTTCGATTAAGTGAACTTGGTTATGAGTTATCGTATATAAAAGAAGATGGAATAGAACCTGAAACAGTAGAGGAAAAGTTTTCTAATTTTTCAACTTTTAGTAAACTCAGAGAAAAAGATCTAGAGATTTCGAATAAAAAACTTTATTTTCATCAATATAAAGCTTTTAAAGAATTAGCTAAGGGAAACAATATAATTTTAAAATCAGGTACAGGAAGTGGAAAAACAGAGGCTTGGCTTCTTTACACCTTGGAATATAAGAAAAAAACACTTGTAATTTATCCAACTTTAGCTTTAGCAAATGATCAGATTAGAAGATTAACCGAATATTCAAAGCATATCGGTTTTAGGATTGAAGCCATAGATGCAAAAAGAAAATTGGAAGCTAGAAGCAGAGGAATAACTCTTAGTAAATTAAGGAGTAGATTATCACAAGCAGATATAGTAATAAGTAATCCCGCTTTTTTACTAACTGATTTGAAAAGATGGGCTTCTGATACAAGATCATGTGTGTTAATGAATTTTTTACACAAAATAGATATGGTTATTATAGATGAATTAGATTTCTACGGACCGCGAGAGATATCATTACTACTCGCAATTTTAAGAATTTTGAATCTTATAGTTGGTAGAAAATATCAAGTATCTATACTTACAGCTACATTAGGTAATCCTAAAGAATTAGGAGATCTTTTGACAGAGATAAATGGATTCCCTACGAGTATTATAGATGGCAAACCTTTTAGAGTTCCTAACAATACGATTATCGTACTTGGAAAGAATCTTAAGAATATTTGGAACATATTCAGGAAGAAAAAGGATTTGATTCTATCAGTTCCAGGTATATCTAAGGATATAAAGGAGGCAGTTGATAATTTCGAAGTATTCAAAAATAATGTTTACAAAATTATTCAAATTGCTAGATCCCTTCAAATTGATATTCCGAATATTTATATCGATCCAATTGAAATATTACAATCCTATATTGATGATGAAGGGGTAACTATTGTTTTTACACGAAGTATAGCTAGAGCTGAAGAACTTGCAAGAAAGCTCAGGTTAGTTTTAACTGATGATGAAAAAAATAAAGTTGCTTCTCATCACCACCTTGTATCAAAATCTTACCGAGAAGAAGTTGAAAGTATGGCTAGAAGAGGTAAGGTCAAAATAATATTTTCACCTAGAACTCTTTCTCAAGGAATAGACATTGGAACCATTATCAGGATTGTTCATCTTGGTTTACCAGACGATGTCCGAGAATATCATCAAAGAGAGGGACGTAAAGGTAGGAGAAAAGAGATTTTATTCACAGAAAGTATAATTATTCCATCATCATCATGGGATCGTGAACTTTTGTCTCGGGGTGTTGATGTATTAAAGGAATGGATTAATCTTCCGTTAGAAAATGTTATAATAAATAAGGATAATAAATATGGTTTGTTGTTTTTATCACTTTTCAAACATGTTTCTGGTAGATTTCAATTAAATAAAAATGAGATAACTCTACTAAAAAAACTGAATCTCTTAGAGGGTAATTCTCTTAATGTTCAAGGCAAAAAAGTATGGTATAAATTGAATTTTTATGAGTTTGCGCCTCCGTATGGTATCAAAAGAATAAAAATATACAACGGAAAGGAGAAATATCTTGAAGATATATCTTTTGTTGATTTAACAGAAAAGTTCCAAGCCGGTTCATTTGATTATACTTCTGATTCAATAGTAGTTGGATATAGATTTGGTGGTAAACAAGGAAAAATCGTTACTGGTATAGTGGAAAAGCCTATAAGTGAACGGGTTTTATGGGAAAATGAGGCTACATCTTATGCATATGAAGAGTATATCAAGATAAAGACTCGTTGGGGAGAATCTGTAAATTTATTTCTTGATTATGTGCATGGTAGAATACACTCGGAAGTGATATGTAGCGTATATCCGCCTCGTAGAGGTTTTGGTAAATATATCGAGATACCAAATCGTGTTAGGTGGATATTACTGGGTAATAAAGTTAGATTATACTCATATGGGGAAAAAACATTCTTTGTACATGAAAGGAGGTCAATAGAAGTACCCTCTTTAACCTATGGCAAATATGAAGATTATACATATGGCAAGACAATAGAGTTAGAATCTAGAGAGAATATTGAATTCATTAGAATTGGGATGGCTTTTATAATACTTTTGCTTAGATTGGTATACAATTATTCATTGAAAATTTTCTCATACGATATTGGAAATATTGGTGACAAAAAATTCCTGACTTTATGGGAAGAATCATGTGCCGGACTAATTGAAAAAATAGATTGGATATCTTTGAAAGATAAGATAAAATCTTTTTCACCTTCAGGTTTATGCGATGTAATAATCCGGGCAATAGATGAAGATGCATATTATTCATTAGTTAATTTAGGAATGAGATGGGATATAGCAAAGGATTACGCATACAAAATAATAGATTATCTTCTTTTAGAGGATAGATTAAAGTTAAAGGTTAAAGAAAAAGAGATTTATATACCTAAACCCTCTAAAGCATTAAAAAATGTTACTATTGAAATATTAGAAGAACCATTGGCAGATGATTCGTCAGTATCACTTATATTTTTGGGTCTTTTCGATGGTGAAGATATAATAATTACAAGAGCTATAAAGGAATTTTATTCATTGAAGTTAGAGGATAAAAATTTTGAAAGTAAAATATTGGAATTAGTTAATAAAGATTTTAATTTTGTGGTATGGGATAAGGAGGTTTTTTATGACGAATTAAACAATATAGGTTTGAAAAGTATCGTTTATCTTTTCAAGGCTTTGGAAAAAGAGAAAAAAATCATAGATATTAGAACGCGTATGAAGAAGATATTTAATATTCAAAGTGTTTCCTTTGAAGAAGTCTTAAGAGGGTTAAGTTTACCATTAAAAGTATCCGTTTATGATATAAGAAGAGAATATGAAAATACTAGAAGAAAAATAAAAAATTTACCATATAGCAAATGGTTAATGTATACTCGTTTCCTGACTCAGAAAAGCAAGGAATATATGGTTGATTTTCTCGAAAAACTTTATAGCTTGTATCTAATCACAGAAGAGTTTCGTGATGATAAAAATTTATTTAGCTGACTAACCTATAAATAACACTTAGTTATGTATTGTCATACAAACACAGGGGGTATCCATTGAAGAATAGGTTAAGAAAAAGTGTAATCTTTATTGCTATAAACATTATCTTATTGTTAGTTTATTCTCAGAATTATAATGTTTTTGGAGTACCAGAATCTCGAGTTATGATCCATATAGTAGATACAAAAGGTGTTCCTATAAAAAATACAACTATTATTTTCTATAACTGGCTTAATCCAGCGGAGAAACCTATAGTTTGTAGAACTAATGAGAATGGTGTTTTTGAGGGAAAAATTAAAAAGGGAGCATATTATGTTTATATAATTCATTTTAATGAAGAGGGAAAAATTGATTATGTTCCAGAAAAATTAGATTTACATACATATTACCGAGGATTTGATGAGATAAAAATAAACGCTGTTTTATATCCTTCAGCAGAACTCTACATCAAAGGCGATATAGTATTTATAGGTGGAATTTGGCAAGAATCATTCTTAATAGAAGTATATGATCTAAACAATATTAAAATTTCTAAAAAAATCCCAGGCGGAAAATATATTATTAAAGCTGAAGATGTTGAAAAGACTGCTAATGTTTCGGTAATAGATACTTATGGAATAACTGCTGATAGAATATTTATAGAAAAAGCTTTAGGAGTTAAGCTTAGTGGAAGAAGTGCATATATTCCGGCTAAAATACCACTACGAATAAAAGTTAGTTATAGGGTTTATGATAAGCGAAGCAATGCAATTGAAACATATGCCATTTTTAAGGGCAGTGTTGAGAGCCCACTTATCTTGGAACCAGGTGAAGTATCAGAAGCTATAGATTTAACAAAAATAGGTGTTGAAAGTGCACTGTCGATCCTTAAACAAGATGTAAATTTTGCAAGTCAGTTGTTACAGGAGTATGAGAGTTTGGGTTTCTATCTGCCGGATGAAATAGAATCTCTTAGAACAGCTCAACGATTAGTAGATGAAGCAAGAGATATATATACTCAGAATGGAAGCTATAAGGCTATAATTGCTAATCTTGAAAAAGCGTATGTGATAACAAGGGATGCAATTCCACGAAGATTGTCCTTTATTAGAGCTGTTTCAATGGAAGGAGCGGTAATTTTACCAGTTTTCCTAGCTGTATTTGCTGCAGTTCTTGCATATTACATTTTTGAGAATGATAAGAAAAAAGTTTATTCATTTTTAGGGTTTTATTCTATTCTCATTATTCTTTTTATTCTCATATATCCTGGTTTCTCGATCCTTTGGAAATTAAATAGAGTCTTATTTGTTATAGCTATATCTTCATCCTTTGTTTTCTTTGCTAGTTTTCTTTTTGTGATTCCCAAGGTAATCAAGGAACCAGAACTTCCTGGAGAGATTGATGTACCAGGCTTAATATCTATATCTTTCTCATTGGCAAAGAGATATTCAAAAGTTCGAAAACTGAGAACGTTTATAACTGTTTTTAGTATTGCTGCTTTAATATGGGCTTTCACCGTCTTGGCTTCTTTTTCACAAGTATATGCTAAAGTTTATGAAAGTAATGTAGCTACTAGTTCAAATAACTTAATTCTTGTTAGGAGGCTTGTTAATGGGTCACAATATCCTTTGAGCTTTGAATTAGATAAGGATATATTAGAAAGCTATAATGTATCGGATATCACTTATAGAGTATATAATGATCCGGGTATATCATTGAGTATTCGACTGATTTATGATGGAAAGGATTATATTGTTCATAATGTAGCTGGATTTTCGACTAACGAGTCTCAATATACAAAGCTAGATTCATTTTTCATTGGAAGAAAAGAGCATTTCGGAGAGTCAGGATACATAGTTGTACCAAAGAAAGCTTTCTTACAGTTAGGATTAAGAGAAGGAGACAACATATTAGTATCTTTTGAGGGAACAGGTTTTGAGGCATATAAAGTAACGCTGAAGGTTGCAGGTTTCTTTGATGAAGAAAAATTAGATAAAGTTGAAGATCCTGATGGATATTTACTAAAACCATTCAGTATTATTAATAATAAGATAGTCTACGTGAATTCCAGTGACATAGCAATATTTAATTGGAGACAGTTATTATTCGAGGTTTTTTCAGGCGAAGCTGGAAGATCAGGAATTTTACATGTCTATAGCATTGTTGCAAGGCCTCAATCTAAAGAAGTAGCAATGAATATTGCAAATGAATTAATCGACAGAAGGGGTGGAGACTATTTAGTTCTCTATTGTTTTGAAGGAACATGTAATAGAGTTCGATACGGTGCAAAGATGGAGAGTGTATTTCAGAAAGATATAACTTTTATCGTTCCATTAGCCATTGTAACTATAAACGTTTTAATAACAATGTATGATATTGTTCGTGAACGCAAGAAGGAGATATTTATATTTACTACTGTTGGATTTAACCCTCTTCATATAGCATTAGTATTTATGGCTGAGGCAATAATTTATGGTCTTTTAAGTGGAGGATTTGGTTACGTAACGGGATTAGCAACATTTCGGGTATTGGGTAAAGTGGCTTATGCTCAGAATTTATTAATTAGAGAAAAACTCGAATGGTATTGGAGTTTTGTAGCAATATTAGTTGCTATATTTGTCGCAATATTAGGAGCATTTAGACCTGCTATGGAGGCTGCATTTATGTATGCTCCTACAGAAAAACGAAAAATTAGGGTTGAGCAAAAGGAAGCAATTAAAAGAGAAGATAAATATCTTATAACTACGGCTAAAAAAACTTTTGGTATTCCTGGTTCTGTAAGTGAGAGTGAAGCAGAAATATTTTATGCTTTTCTCGACAATAAATTGGAAGAATATAGCATTGGTGAAATAGAGAGGATAGAGAATATTAAAGATTTTGAAGAGGAAGTACGGCCAGATGGTACCAAAATTAAACGTATAACCTTTAAATATATAACGAAGACTAGTGAATCTGAGATAGCAACAATAGAATGTGAACTAAGAATAATAAAGGATGCTGGTTCTGACAAATACAGAGTTGAACTTATAGCAGAGCCTATGGGTAAGACTTCGATAAGATATATGGATTATGTAGCTGACCTTATAAGAGATATAATGAGGAGTTGGGAAAGAGAACGTGAGAGATTGTTTTAAACTTTCTCTTCTATCCATTTACCACCTTTAGGCCTTATATAGTCTATTGTTCTGTTTACTTCTTCAAGTTCTCTTTTAGCTCCGATTAGTTTCTTTTTTATTTCTTCAAGTTTGTTCTCTATTTCTTTCTTTTTCTCTGAAATCCGAATATATTTTACTTCAAGCATTGCTCGCTCTGATTCGTCACGTGAGATTCGCATTTTTTCAAATACTTTATCTTCGAGTCGTTTAGCTTTTTCATATTTTTCCTCTATAACATTGGCCTGCTTTTCTAATTTCTCAATAATTTTCTCTAATTCGGCTTTCTTCTTTTCTAGCTCTTCAAGACTTAGACCTGACATCTCGGTCGCCTTGTTTTAAAATATTAGTATCTCTATAAATTTTATTCTATATTTCTCGAGGTACAAGAATTCTAAGTCTTTTCAATGCTTCTAATCTATCTCTTTCACCTAATTCAGCCATTCTTATGCTTTCTTCTAGTAATTGGATGGATTTATCCATAGCTCTTTTATTAACAGGATAAGGCACTCCGTCTTTGCCACCATATGCAAATGAGTACTTGACAGGGTCACGCCAGCTTACTTTACCGCCATATATTAATTCAGACACTAATGCCAATCCTCTTATGACTGCTGGGCCTATGCCATGTATCGATAAGAGTTCTTCATAGTTTTTTGGTTGGAATTCGTATGCTTTTTTAAGGACTTTCCAATTTATTTTTTTAGGCATCCATAAATACATAATCTTATTTGTTTCTTTAATATATGCGGTGTTTTTCCCTAGCCATTGATCTAGTGAATGTGAATGACTCGAAACTTGTTTAATTAGTGCATAAACTTTCTTAGGATTTTCTTTGATTAAATCTACTGAGATTTTTCTAGCTTCATCACTTTCGTGTGCAACCATATTTAGAACATAATTGTGCTTTTTCTCACCAACTATAGCTTTATGTGGTGAATCAACAAAACTTAGAATATTGTAGCTTAACCAGTGATATCTTCTAGCATATCCAATTTTTTCATTTATACCTTGCTGTACTACAGTCCATTCCCCATTTTTCGTAAAAATTATTGCATGATGATATATGTTATAATTATCTTGAATAGCAGTATTGTCAACTTTAGCTGTAATAAAGCTTACATGTTTTAAGGTTTTCAAGACACTAGTACTAAGATTTAGTTTTTCAGATATTTTTTCTATTTCTCTAGGTGTCTGTAAAGCAATTTTTCCCTTTCCTCCACACACAGCTATGTCTAACTCTTCTGGATTTATGGCTTCTTTAAGAACAGCTGTTAAAACGGTTGTTAAACCACTACTATGCCAGTCATAACCTAATACGTTGCCTAACGCTTGGAACCAAAATGGGTCACTTATTCTGGTCAAAAATTCTTTAATTCCAAATTCGTCTATTATTATTTTAACTATAGGTTTTGCTAACCCAACCATTCTAGTGAATAACCATCTAGGTGCGCGACCTCCATGTAACGGTAGATCAGTAATGCCTGTTTTTTTCATATTCTTACTTCAAATATTTTTATAATAATTTAGTATATTAAAGTATAACAATAGTCTTAGTAAGCTAAGGTAAAAGAATGACACAAAACCTTATAGTTATTACTGGAACACCGGGAACAGGGAAAACCACTATTTCAGAAATAATTAGCAGAGAACTAGGCTTTAAACTTATCAAGATAGCAGATTTTGTCAAAAATAATAATCTCATACTTGGTTATGACAAAGAGTTTAATTCGTATATTGTCGATATAAAAGCTACAAGAAAAAAGCTTGAGATGCTAGTCTCAAATCCTAAAGATTTTTTTATAATTGAAGGTCATCTTCTAGATGTTATACCTGAAAAAAATGTTAAGATATGTATAGTACTCAGATTAGATCCAAGAATTCTTAAAAAAAGATTATCAGAAAGGGGTTATCCTGAAAATAAAATAAAAAATAATATTGAAAGTGAAATATTAGATGTTTTACTTGTAGAAGCTATACAAAAATTTGGTAAAGAAAAAGTATTTGAAATAGATACTTCAGGTCTAAGCGTTAAGGAGCTAGTCTTAAAGGTTATCAAAATTATTAAGACTGGTAAGAATGGGACTCCTGGGAACGTTGATTGGTTCAAAAAACTCGGAAGTGAATTAGATAAGTATCTATTATGACTTCATTCGTCTATAGACAGTTCTTTTAATAGATAATCTCTTATAGCCCATCCATAGTGTTCTTTTAAGACTAGAATTGATGCTTGAGGAGGTATTATACCCAGTTCAGTAATTATTGCATCAATATATTCTGGTGGAGTAACATCGAAAGCAGGATTTCTTATGATAATATTGGATGGTACCTCAATATTTCTAATAACTTCTTTGGGTGACCTTTCTTCTATCGTTATATATTCGCCTAAAACTGTCGCTGGACTAAACTTATATGTTTCTGCTGCAACATAAAAGTCTACATTTGCCTCTTTTGCTGCCAGAGCTATTTGAGATGTACCAATTTTATTAACTACTGCACCGTTGGCAGCAACAGTGTCTGCTCCTACAATTATTTTATCTATCTTTTTCATAAAAGCTCTGACTGCAGAATCTGTTATCAATGTAGTTTTTATACCCGCTTTTAATAATTTTCTAGCAGTTATATATCCTTGAAACTTTGGTCGTGTTTCGGTATTATAAACCTTAATTTTTTTCCCTTCCTTAAATGCATGTATGATAACAGAGAGTGCTGCACTACTGTTGCAATGAGTAAGAATATTATCTCCATCTTCTATTCTCTTAGCGCCTATTACTCCTATATTATCTGTGGCTTTCTTAGAATATTCTATGAATTCATTTGCACTTTTAATAACAACTTCTTTTAGTTCATCAACGTTGTCTGATAACGCCATGCTTAAACGATGTAATATAAAGATGATAGCATTAGGTAATGAAACAGCTGTAGGTCTTGTTGAACGAAGGTATTCAGCTATACCATTAATATATTGTCTAAAATCTTCTGCATTGTCCCCCCTATAATTATAAGCTGCTATTCGTAACCCCTGTGCAACAGCTCTAGCAATGCGACCAGCTCCTCGAATTTTCATTTTTCTAATATCTTCAGCAATTTTTATAACTTCTTGGGGTATAGAAATTTATATCACCTCTTTTAATTTTTTAAATTCAAACTCCAAAGAAGGTATTTTAGGAGGCCATCCATAAATTTCTTGGATAATCATTACTACGGCCTGTGGAGCAATAAGTCCTTTCTCAGTAATTATTGCATCAATATATTCTGGTGGAGTAACGTCAAATAGAGGTGAGTATGCGTCTATCTTACCTACTAAATCCCTACCCTCATCTTCTATTTTTAGGCTTACTCGATTAAGCTCTACCAGTTCTCCAAGGAATGTTTCTGGATAAAATTTTGTTGTGGCTGCTAAAGAAAAAAATCTGACTCTAGCTTCATGAGAAATAAGCGCGAGTAATGAGGTTCCTACTTTGTTAATCAGAGCTCCATTTGCAGCTATAGCCTCAGAACTCGTAAATACTTTATCTACATCCTTTATAAGATATCTTATAGCAGAGTCGACAAATAAAGTTACATCAGCAATCTTTGATAGCTCTTTAGCAAAAACTATTCCTTCACCCCCAGGTCTAGATTCAGGTATGTAAATTTTGATATTCTTACCTTCAGATAAAGCATAGAAAATTGTTTCTTTAAGTACAGTGCTATAAGAATATACAAGTAAAGTATCGCCATCAAGAATTCTGTTTGATGCTATATGTGCAACAATCTTATTAGTTTCCTTAATATTTTTTTCAATTTCTCTAACTTTATCTGATATTATCATTTTGACTTCTTCTAAATCTTTTACTTCCTTAATTGAATAAACGAGTGTTTCAGTTATCTGTCTAAGACTATTTAATAATAAAGCTGAAGTCCGTCTAGAATTAATGAGTTTTTTTATAGCAATTGGATATATTTCTTTTAAAAATTCTATAGAACTAGAGTTAATTAATAACTTTTCGACAGCCTTAATACTATTTATTACTACTTCTGTAGAACTGAATATTTTTCCTTTTTTAATTTTATCAGAAATATCTTCTATTTCTTTTAAATAATTAAGTTTGTTCATAGTCTCCTTCTTATAAAATCTGTAAATATCTCGGCTACTTTAACTTTTGCATATGGATTAACTATACTATCAGTGGAAATAATTTCATTATAATAAGATAAATTATACTCTGAGGCTGGAGCCAGTAAAGCATGTGTAACTACAGCATATAGTTTTTTAATTCCTTTATTTCGAAGAAAAATAGCAGTTTCACGTAATGTACCTCCAGTACTAACTATGTCATCTATAACAATAGCTTCATTTGCTTCATGTAATTCTTCTTCACTTTTAATAATTACATTTTCGTCTCCGAGTCTTGTTTTTTCCAAAATAATATATGGGGTATCAAAATATTTTGCGAAAGTTTTGACCCATTGTTCAGACTCTTCGTCAGGACCCACGAGAATTAAATTTGAAAATCTATAATTTTTTAATATATATTCACTTAGCTTTCTCATTGCTGACAGATTATGTATAGGAATCTTAAAAATTTCTTCAGGTTTTCTTCGATGGAGATGAAAATCAATTGTTATTATTTCATCTATGCCAGACCATTCGAGAAGATTAGCTACAATATCTAAACTTACGGCTTCTCCTTGTTTGAAACGCGTGTCTTGTCTTGCATAAGCGAAATAAGGTATAAAGGCATATATTCTTGAGGCATTAAGTTCTTTAAGTGTTCTACATATAAAAATAAGTTCCACCAATGAATCATTGGGATGTTTGGCTAATGATTGTACCACAATTATATCTTCCTTTGAAACTTCCCCATCAATTCGTACATATATTTCACCATCAGGAAACTTTCTTGTTTCTACAGGTATGTATTTAATGTTAAGTAAATCAGATAATTGTTTAGCAATATAATAAGAATTGCTTCCTCCTAAAATTTTCAAGGAAAACCACCATTTTTAAATTATATATTTTCAAGTTAACATTTATAAATGTTAATGCTTTTTCTGGAATGATATCCTTATGAAGCCTGAGCTTGATAGAAATAAGATTGGCATAATAATCGGAATCATAATAATAGTATCTTT
The DNA here is from genome assembly GCA_021163245.1 of Thermoproteales archaeon. Lineage (GTDB taxonomy): Archaea > Thermoproteota > Thermoprotei > Thermofilales > Thermofilaceae > JAGGXB01. The sequence continues at coordinate 17,395 of JAGGXB010000094.1, read as the reverse complement.
TATTCAAGGAATTCAGTCATATACTTCTAAAATAACATATGATTTAAAATACAAAGTTTTAGAGCTAGATAAAAAAATTTGCAGTTTCCCAAAAGGATATGTGCTTAATTCATCACAGGAATTAGATAAGATTCTAGATAATCCTAACAAATATAATCTAAGAATAGCAACACGTGAAGAAAAGATCATTGTATGCTTGGGTGATTACACAAATATTTTAGAAGAAAAAACATGGAAGGAAGATAATATAAAAGTAGTTGTATTTCGAGTAAGTGAAGGACAGGAAAATAAATATATCCTAATTGATGTTCAAGAGGATCTAGAGTTATATGTTATGATAACTAACAATTCGGGAGAATTCTTAGTTCCCTTGATAAAAAAGATCCCAGCCGATAGAATAATAGAGTTTAAAGGAAGGACAAATATAAAAAATTTAACTACTGTAAAAATATATGCTTATCCAGCTTCCATAGATTTCAATAAAACACACACACCTTCCGAGAATTTTTATCTAACGGAAGTAAAGATAAATAAAGGAGAATTCTGGATAAGATTGGATTCGAAGCTGATACCAGTGCGTTTTAAGGGTACTAATATGCCGAATCAATGGATTTTGATATATGGTCTTCCCTATAAAGGTGGTTATAAATGGTTTAAAATAGATGAATCCATAGGGAAGACTCAATATGTAATACTTACTCTTGAAGAAAATAATTAATAACTACCACTTTAAATAAGATGTAGGTATGACAGTGAATAGCATTAGTTATTTTTTTAATCCTGATTCTATCGCTGTTATAGGAGCATCAAGAGAAGAAGATAAACCGGGTCATATAATTCTAAAAATGTTGCTTGATAACAAAAAGAAAAATATTTTGAAATCTAGGATATATCCTGTAAATCCTAAAGCAAATGAACTTCTTGGTGTAAAAGTTTATCATTCAGTAAAGGAAATTAAGGATAAAATTGAACTTGCTATTATTGTTGTACCTGCTAAATATGTTCCACAGGTTTTAACAGAATGCGGAGAAAAAGATGTAAAAGCAAGCATAATAATTTCAGCTGGTTTTAGCGAAATAGGCAATAAAGAGTTAGAGCTAGAAGTATTAAAAATAGGTAGAGAGTATGGGATTAGAATTATTGGACCGAATTGTATCGGTGTATTATCTCCCTGGAGTGGTGTTGATACTATTTTCTTACCAGTTTATAAAATACTCTCTGATGGTACAAAGTTAGTTTCTACACCCAGGCCTAAACCTGGTTATGTTGCTTTAATTTCTCAAAGTGGTGCCTTCGGGACAGTAGCAATGGATTATATGGTGGGAGAAGGAATAGGATTATCTGCATTTGTTAGCTATGGAAATAAGATAGATGTGGATGAAGCAGATCTGTTAGAATACTTTATGAGTGATGATAAAACACGTGTGATAATAATGTATCTAGAAAGCATAGAAAATGGAAGAAAATTCATTGATATTGCTAGGAAAGTTTCAGCTATTAAGCCCATTATTGTTTTAAAAGCGGGAAGAACAAGAGCGGGTTCAAGAGCGGCAGCATCACATACTGCTGCTGTAGCTGGTTTAGATGCTATATATGATGCGGCGTTTAGAAGATCTGGCGTTGTAAGAGTTTATGATATGGAAGAGTTATTCGATGTGGCAAAGGCCTTATACATGCTTCCTCCTGTAAAAGGGAATAGGATCGCTATTGTGACAGATGGTGGAGGTGCGGGTGTTATGGCTACGGACATGGCTGAAATTATAGGTCTAGATGTTCCTCAACTAAAAGGTGAGACGAAAGAAGAATTAGACAAACTAAGGGAAATTGGAAAAATACCTTACTTTTCTTCTATTGATAATCCGATTGATTTAACGGGTTCTGCCACTACTGAAATGTATATCGAAGCGTTGGATGTATTACTTCGTTCTAATGAGATTGATATGATTATTGTATTAGCGTTACATCAAGTTCCCGGGATTAGGGATCCGATAAAATTAGCAGAAGAAATAGCTAATAAAGTGCGAGAATATAATTTTATTAAGCCAGTTTTAGCTGTAGATACAGGCTATAGCGAGGTTGCAGTGTTAGAAAGAGAGTGTTTTGATAAAAATAATATACCGTCATATAAAATTCCTGAGAGGGCAATAAAAGCAGCTAAGGCTCTCTACACGTATGGTAGTTATCTAAGAAAGATAAATAGGTTTAATGAATATGTATCAATTTTTTCTTCCTATAACAAATAATATTCTATTAAAGATATTTTTTAACTACTTGTAGAAAACTATTTTCTAATTTTATTAGAGTTTTAGTGTCTTTTGCTTCTATAGTTAATCTTATTACAGGCTCTGTATTGGATGGTCTAATCAAAATCCATCCCTCATCTAAATCTATTCTAATTCCGTCAACAAGAGATATATTATCATACTTTTCCATCATTTCCTTTTTCAATTTTTCCATTATTATGAATTTTTTCCTATCATTCTTAACATCTATTTTAATCTTCTTGAAGGGAAGTGTAGGAGGAATTATTTTTGATAAAGGCTTATTAAGGGAAGATAATGCGTGTGCAAAATATACCAGTGTAACAATGCCATCATCCATATTCAAATTTTTATATGCTACAAAATGACCACTGCTTTCAACCCCTAAAACAGCATTATGTTTCTGCATTTCTCTTATCATAAATGTTCTACCAACTGGAACTCTGTAGATTTTGTTTCCTTTATATTTAACATATTTTTCGAGTATTGTGGAGCATTCAACATTTGCAACAACGTCTCCCATTATACCTCCCTCTAACATTACTATAGCTGCTTGTTCTGCACTTAGGATATTTCCTTTCTCATCGACAAATAATGTTCTATCACCATCACCATCAAATGCTACACCAAAATCAGCTTTTATTGTCGTAACTACCTCACTTAATATTCTTATTTTTTCTGGTTGCGGTTCAGAACCTCTAGCTGGAAATCTTGAGTCAATGTCACAATTTATAGTATATACGGTGTAGCCAAAATCCCGGAGTAGTTGAGGAGCTATTAAAGATGTTGCTCCATTGCCGCAATCGACGACTATTTTTAATGAACCTCCTTTCATATTGTTAAGAATAAAATCTCTATACTCGTCCATGATATCTTTTTTAGTAATTTTACCAATTTTTCTACTTTCTTTAGATATCAAGTGTTCATTATAAAAAAATTGCATTATTTTTACTATATCATCACCGACCAGTAAGTCACCGTTGGGTCTACTAAGTTTTATACCATTCCATTCTTGTGGTAAATGTGAGGCAGTGATATATGCCATAGCGTATCCCATATGATAAGTTGAATAAATAGCTACACCAATAGGCACTATTCCTATATCTAGAACATCCCGGTTTCCATAAACGAGTCCATTTATTAGGGAGTCTTTTAGGATTCCAGTACTCTTCCTTATATCTCCACCTACACTGAATTTGGAGTCGACATATTGAGAAATTGCAAGACCGATTCTAGTAACAATTTCAGGTGTTAGATCTTTACCAAAAATTCCTCTAATGTCATACTTTCTGAAAATATGTCTATACTTATCATACATCTTTTAAAACCTCAAAGGTATATCTTATATAACAAAATACGATATTATTATTTTATTCTAAGAAACACATCTAAAAAATTTTTACATCTAGACAAACTTTGTATATCCGAGGCGCATATGGCAGTACTTTCCTTAGATTTATTATCTTAATGTTTCTATTATAAAGGATAGCTGTTTTCTCTAAATCAAAATAACCTTTTACATATAATTCTTCTTCTTTAGACCAAGTATAAAAATGAAGATAACCTTCTTTCTTCTTTAATACATTAAAAGCATTATCTAGAAACAAATAAGCACCTTTAGGTAGAGGCATAACTACACGATCACAACATCCATACCATTTTTTTGATTTATCCTTTACATCACCGAGAACCGGCAAAACCTTTTCTTCAACTTTATTAGTCTTTATATTTTCTACCAAATATTTGTATGCATCAGGATTGATTTCTATTGCTATAACTCTTTTAACCGAAGGTTGTTTTTTAGCTATCATTAAAGCATAAGGACCTATGCCAGCAAACATTACCATAACACATTCTCCCTTTTTAACTTGTGATGCAATACGTAGTCTTTCAGTAGCTTCCCTAGGGGAGAAATATACTTTAGTTACATCCATTTTTAAAGATATACCATGTTCCTTATGAACTACTTCTCTTAGCTGTTCTCCAGCTATAAGTTCTAATTTCCTAAGTCTATATATTCCATAACGTGAGGATTTCTTTAAGTATACAGCTTTAACATTTTTATGAATTTTAAGAATTGCATTTCCTATAATTTCCCGTTTCTCATATAGTTCATCAGGTATTTCTATTAATGCAATAGCTCCGTTCCTTGAACCTATAATATCAAAACTACTAGGCACAAGAGAAATCTCATCCTTATTCAATTTATCTTTTAATATTTCCCTTAACCTGTGCATATTTTCAGTATTTATAAATATTTAATCAAAGTTTAAATTATAATATTATTCAAATATAATAATTTCATATTATTGGTTGATAACTTATATGTCTAAAAAACACGGTAATCTTATCATAACGAACGCCAATATATGGGAACATAAAGAATTAGATACTATTATTATTGAAAATGGTGTTGTTAAGAAGATTTGTAAAGGCACCAATCTAGAAAATATATCTTCAAAATATACTTATTTGGATATTAAAGGAAGAATGGTTATTCCAGGATTAGCTGATGCGCACATGCATCTTTATGGGTATTCATTATCTCTAATGCATCTAGATTTGCGTGGTACAATGTCTATAGAAGAATTAAAGAAAAGATTATATGATTTTTATAGGAGAAAAAAATCTGGATGGATTATCGGTAGAGGATGGGATCAAGAAAATTTTAAAGAGAAGAGATATCCTACTAGATGGGATCTCGATGAAGTCGTATCAGATGTTCCTGTGGTATTAACTCGAGTATGTGGTCACGTAATAGTAGTAAATACAAAAGCACTAGAGATAGCTGGAATAGATAAAAATGTCAATGATCCATTGGGTGGAAAAATTGGTAGAGATGAAAGTGGAGATTTAAATGGATTATTTTTTGAAAAAGCTATGGACCTAATATATAGTAAGATTCCTGAGCCTTCCTTTAAAGAAAAGAAAAAAGCATTATTAAATGCCATTAAAGAAGCCTTAAGTTATGGTTTAACGGAGCTTCATGCTATGTCAGTCACAAGAGAAGAACTGAATCTATATAAGAGGGTGTTTAGAAAAATACCATCCCCTATAAAAATTAAACTCTATTTAGAGCTGAACTTGGCTGAGGAAATTAATTCTGAGATAGATATAGGCCATAATGTACGGATTGTTGGAATCAAGGTTTTATCCGACGGAAGTTTAGGTGGTAGAACGGCTGCATTACGTAAGCCATATGAGGATGATCCTTCAACTTTTGGATTATTAACGATATCAGAAGAAGATTTGTATAAAGCCCTAAAAATATCTACAAATAAAAATATGCAATTAGCGATTCATGCGATAGGTGATAGGGCTATTGAATATGTAGTTACTTTAGTTGAAAAATTTTTCAAAGGAAAGTATGTCGGGAAGAAAGTAAGAATAGAACATGCATCGCTATTACCGCCCGACTTACTAGATAAAGTTAGGAGATTGGGATTAGCTATAAGTGTCCAACCTCATTTTATATTAACTGATTGGTGGGTTGTAGATAGATTAGGTAAGAGGGCAAGGTGGGTATATCCTCTGAAGACTATAATTAATTCTTGTATTTCTGCGGCTTCTTCAGATGCTCCGGTCGAACCATTAAATCCCTGGCTTGGTATTTATGCGGCTGTTGATAGAGGAAAAAAAGAACATTTAGACATATGGGGGATAAGTGCTAATGAAGCGTTAACCGTTAAAGAGGCTTTAAAACTATATGTAAATGGGAAGGTTTTAAGTGGAACTTTCAAAAATAATAAGATTGAGGAAGGTATGGTGGCAGATTTAACAATTATTGATAGATTAACTTTACCAGATTCTTTGAGTGATATTTTAAAAATGAGGGTGTATGCAACGATTGTAAATGGTAATATTGTATATAAAAGGGATGATCGATGAAGGTTTATACAGGAGAAAGAAAGACCCCTGAGGGATATTACTTAGTAATAGTGGAGGGCGAGTGTTATGAGAGAAAAAAGGTTAAATTTTTTTTCCAAAATAAAAAATATTAAAGTTGATGAAATAGATAGAAAAATTATAATATACACTAGGTCTAGGAGAAATAAAAATGAAATTTATAAAAAACTAGTAATGATGAATACGTCCTTCTCAGAGGTCAAAAAAGCTAATGAAGAGGCCCCTACTGTCTGATATTTTCAAACTAAGGTATTATAAAACAGAGTGGTGGACCGGGCGGGATTTGAACCCGCGACCCCCCGCGTACTCGGATTATAAAATCATGCGAGGCGGGTACTCTCCCACTGAGCTACCGGCCCTTTTTAAAAATGGTTTATTATGCTTCTAAAAACATAGATTATATTTATTTGTTAATCTGTAATGTATATAAATTATTGCTTTCTTTCTCTAATTATTTTTATTGATGATTAACAAGGAGAGTAATATAAGCATCAAAAATATTATCTAGAAGTTAATTACTATTAAGAAGGGCTCATGACATTGGTTAAAGCATGGGAGATAGCCAATAGAAAAAATTCTAGAATTATAATGGCGATAGACTCTGTTCTTAATAATAAAAAACCAGAGACTTTAATCTCTGAGGTCGCAGATCTTATAGTAGGTGTAAAAATAGGTTTACCTTTCTTATTAACCTATGGTGTAGGGAAAATAAAGGAAATTATAAATACTTTTCAAGGCGGAATCTATTTTCTGGCTGATTTTAAGCTTGCAGATATTCCTGAGATAGTCTTACTTGAGATAAATAAGATTTCTAGCTTAGGATTTAATGGAGTAATCACTCATTTATTTCAGGGAGGTATCCCTAAAATTCGAAAAGATATTATGACTGATATTATAGGTGTTGTTTATATGAGTCATAAGGAGGCATATTTTTTTAAAGAGAATTTTAAGAGGTTACTGAACGAGGCTATAAAGAGTGATTTAGATGGGGTTGTTGTAGGAGCTAAAAATAAAGAGATAATGGATATTATCAATAAAAGAATGCCTAAAGTTGACATATTGAGTCCTGGAATAGGAATTCAAGGAGGATGTTACGGTGAGGCATTAAAAAATGGAGCTGATTTTGAAATTATTGGTAGGGCTATTACTTGGAGTTCAAATCCGAGAGAAAAAGTTTTTGAAATTTTAAAAGGTGAGAGGAGATGGATATAGATAAAAAGCCTATTATAGAAGCTATATATGCATCGGGTTGTTTGAAATTTGGTAAATTTATTTTAAGTTCTGGTAGAGAAAGTAATGTGTATATTGATTTGAGGCTCCTTTATTCTCATCCTGACAATTTCAAAAAAATCGTCTATTCTCTCGTTAATGTTGTAAAAGTAAAAGATATTGATTGTATATGTGGTGTGCCAACTGGAGGGTTACCTTTGTCTTCTGTTGTAGCGTTTTTGTTGGGGAAGCCTTTTATTTATGTAAGAAAAAAAGAGAAGTCTTATGGTAGGAGAAAACGGATAGAAGGAGATGTGAGTTTATGTAAAGATGTTTTAGTTATCGATGACGTAGCTACTACTGGTAATTCTATAAAAGATGCTGTGTTATTTTTAAGGGATGAGGGCTGTCTTATCAAGGAGGCTTTGGTTGTAGTTGATAGAGAGGAGGGTGCAATGGAGAATCTTTTAAATTTTGGTGTAAATCTCATTAGTTTGGTTACCTTAAATGATATTTTAGATTGGTGGAAAATGTATGGGAAGTCTAAAAAATAAAGATATTATCTCTATAAGAGAATTAAAGAATGATGAAATTTTAGATGTAATTAATGTTGCAAAAGATATAAAGAAAAATATGAAAAGTTATAGAGATATCTTAAAAGGATACATTTTAGCTACAGCCTTTTTTGAACCTAGTACTCGTACAAAATTAAGTTTTCAGAGTGCCATGAAAAGGCTTGGTGGTAGTGTTATTGATCTTCCGCCTGAAGAGGCTTCTTCACGTGCTAAAGGTGAAAATTTAGCAGATACTATTAGGATGCTAGAATGTTATTCAGATATAATAGTTATAAGGCATAAAATTGAAGGTACTGCAAAATTCGTTTCAGAGATTGCTAATATTCCTATAATCAATGGAGGCGATGGTACAAAGGAACATCCTACTCAAGCATTAATAGATCTATTTACAATTTATGAGGCATATGGGAGGTTGGATGGGTTAACTGTGGGAGTATTAGGAGATTTAAAATATGGTAGGGCTGCTAGGTCATTTATATTCGGTATATCAAAATTTTCGCCTGAAAAGATCTATCTTATTTCTCCAGAGCAATTGAGAGCAAGGAAGGATGTTTTAGAGTTTTTAAACGAGAAAAAAATTTTCTTCAGAGAGAAAAATGATTATAGTGGAATTCTGAAGGATCTCGATGTTTTATATGTTACACGGATTCAACGCGAACGTTTTCCTGATCCTATGGAGTATGAAAGGGTGAGAGGTAGCTATAGGATTACAAAGGATATTTTAAAAGATGTTAAGGATAATTTTATTATTTTACATCCGTTGCCTCGGGTGGATGAGATTGATTTTTCAGTGGATGGAACAAAATTTGCTAAATATTTTGTTCAAGCAGCTAACGGTGTACCTATACGTATGGCTCTTTTAAAAATGATATTGGTGGAATAAATGAGTGAAGAAGAAAAAAGATTGATTGTCACAAAGATTAAAGATGGCACAGTGATTGATCACATTGATGCCGGTCGTGCTCTTTATGTTTTGAAAATCTTGGGCATTACAGGAGAAGAGGATTTTACCATAGCTGTTGTTATGAATGTTGAAAGCAAGAGAATGGGTAGAAAAGATATTGTTAAGTTAGAAAAAATGGAGCTTAGGAAGGAGCAAGTTGATGAAATAGCATTAATTGCTCCAAATGCTACAATTAACATTATTAGAAATTACAGAGTTGTGAAAAAGTATAAGGTTGATGTTCCTAAAGTTATAGAGGGATTGATAAATTGTATTAATCCTAACTGTATTACTAATCAGAAAAGAGAGCCTGTAAGATCAACTTTTCTAGTCAAGAGCCTTAGACCACTAATTCTTATATGTAAATACTGCGGTGAAGAGATTCATCATGAAGATATTATCAGACAATTGACAGGTGTTTAGACTGTATAATGTTGTAAAATTAATAAAATATTCTTTTTTAACAAGTAAGATTTTGCAGTTACACTTAAAACTTAATAAATTTTTGAATGTGCATCCGGGACAGTACTTAATGTTATGGGTGCCACGTGTTGGTGAAATACCTTTAGCTGTAGCTGATTATGATAATCATAATTTGATGTTAATTATTGCAAAAAAGGGTAAGGTAACATCTTATATTCATGATAACATAGGTTCGTTTAATTATTTTCATATCCGTGGACCTTATGGACATGGATATAATTATAGTGGCTTAAAAAAGGCTTTAATCATAGGTGGTGGTTATGGTGTTGCATCTCTTCTATATCTTGCTAAGAAAATGTTTGAGAAAAGAATTAAAATATTTACGTTTATAGGTTTTCGAACTAAAAAAGATATAATATTAATGGATTATTTCAAAAAGTATTCTTCACAGATATACGTTGCTACTGACGATGGAAGTTTGGGTTTTAAAGGTACTGTTTTAGATCTTCTTAAAGCTAAGTTTGACGAAGTTAAACCTGATAAAGTTTTTGTATGTGGGCCTGAACAGATGGAGTATCGTGTACTGCATTATCTATATAATAAAGGAATAGAAGCCGAAATGAGTTTAGAAAGACTCATAAAGTGCGCTATTGGTTTGTGTGGATCATGTGTATTACAGCCTTTAGGTTTATTGGTCTGTAAGGATGGTCCGGTTTTTTCAAGTGATGTATTAATTAAAGTAAAGGATTTTGGAAGAGTATGGCATTCTTCATCGGGGAAAGAGGTGACGTTAAATGAAAGCTGACATGATAGTATCCGGCAAACTTTTTATGGATTATATGTTTATTGAAGCATCATTTGCTGTTTATGATGGTAGAATTATAGCCATAGGAAAAAGTCTTCCTAGTTTTTCAAACACAAAGCGAATTGAGATGAATGGATCCTTTATTATTTTACCTGGTATGATTGATATACATGTACATATGAGAGATTTAGAATTATCATATAAGGAAGATTGGTTTAGTGGTACTTCTTCAGCTGCTGCTGGGGGTGTTACATTTGTTGCAGATATGCCTAATACCAAGCCGAAGACGAATAATATAGATATATTAAAGAAAAAAATGACGATAGCTGACTCCAAATCGGTTGTCGATTTTGGGTTATATTTTGGAGTTCCTAGAAATATGGAAGATTTTGAAAAAGCGATTAAATTAGGTATTTTGGGTTTGAAAATTTATCCCGAGGATTATAATCATCCTTCGCTCGTTGATTTAATTAAAAAATGTACAGTATCAAGAAAATTAACAGTAGTTCATCCCGAATTACTAGAGTATGTATCTAATAGTCCTCCACATTCGCGTGCTCGGCCTGAAATAGCTGAGTACATGGCTGTTAGAAAATTTATAGAACTCTCATTGGAAAGAGATCTAAGAATTCATTTAACACATATAACTACTTATCAATCTTTATTAGATATTATTAATGCTAAAATTAAAGGAGCAAATATAACATGTGATGTAACGCCTCATCATATTTTTTTAAATTGTGGACTGGAAAATAAAATTGGTTTTTTATCTAAGGTTAATCCTCCCCTCAGAAAGGAAAGTGATAGGATTATGTTGTTTAATGGATTTAGGAGTTTTCTTGTAGATGCCTATGTAACTGATCATGCGCCTCATTCTAATAGAGAAAAAGAAAAGGTAGAGTATAGCGAAGTTCCTCCCGGTTTTCCTGGTTTAGAAATAGCTTTACCATTGCTTCTAGATAGTGTTTTCAAAGGTGATTTTCCATTAAGTATATTGAATCTTTATTCTAGAAATCCAGCACATATATTAGGGTTAAAAAAGGGAGCATTTGTAATTGGTTATGATGCTGACTTTGTAGTAGTTAATTATAAAAAAAGATGGATTATTAATGGTGAGGAATTTATTAGCAAAGCTAAATATACACCGTTTGAAGGTTTTGAAGTTAAGGGAAAAATACATAAAACATTTGTCAGAGGTATAAATGTCTTTGATGATGGAGAAATATTAGTTCGCTCAGGTTTTGGGAAGAATGTTGGGCTAGTATAATTTGTATTATGTTTAATTTTTTAAACTATATTTTTATATTTAGATGATTATTAGAGAAAAGAGGGTAGGGATATGAAAGTTGCAATTATTGTAATAGATATGTTAAATGATTTCATATATGGTTCTTTGAAATGTGAGAGGGCTTTAAAAATTATTCCTAATATAAAAAAACTTATTGAGGTTGGAAGAGAGAATGGAATACCTATTATATATGGTAATGATTCGCATCTGCCTAATATTGATAAAGAATTTGATCTGTGGGGGCCACATGCAGTAAAAGGTACGAAGGGAGCTGAAGTAATAGAAGAATTAAAACCTGAAAATAATGATTATGTCATAGAGAAGAGAAGGTACAGCACCTTTTATCAAACGGATCTTGATCTTTTGCTTAGAGAGCTAGATATTGAAGGAGTTATTTTGACTGGATTACATACAAATGTATGTGTTCGTCATACAGCAGCGGATGCATTCTTTAGAGGATATAAAATAATTATACCTAAAGATTGTGTAGAAGCATTCACAGAAGAAGACCATGTTACTGGTTTAGATTATCTAAAGAAGATTTATGGGGCAGAATTAACTGATAGTGAAGAAGTCATTGAGAAAATTAGAAACAAAGTGTACACGTAATGGGTCATTTTTGAGTGATATATTGTCGTTGGAGATAAATATAGAGAATATAAAGCTAAGGAATCCTTTTATTCTAGCGTCTGGTATTCTTGATGTGACACCTTCTTTATTTTTTAGAGTTGCTTCTAGTGGTGCAGGTGCGATTGTTACAAAGACAGTTACTCTAGAAGAGCGGAAAGGATTTGATAATCCCGTTATTACTGATGCACCGTGTGGGTTAATAAATTCTATGGGATTACCAAACCCAGGCATTAAATATTTTGTAAATAAATACGTTAAGAGTATTATAGATAAGATCGATATTCCGATCATATTGAGTATTGGGCCTTCATCTGTAAAGGATGTTTATGAAATGAGTAATATAGTACTTGATTCAGGCTTGAAATGGATTGAGATAAATGCTTCTTGTCCCCATGTTAAAGGTCATGGTTTAACTGTTTTAGGAGATGAATCAATGCTTGGCGAGATAATAAGGGTAACTAAGAAAAAATTATCTAATTTTCTAATTTTTGTAAAAATTTCTGCTCATATTACTAATTTAGCAAAAATAGCTGAGACAATTTTTTCTTCAGGAGCTGATGGAATCGTAGCGATAAATACGCTTAGAGCTATAGCTATAGATATATGGTCTAAAAAACCAATACTTGGAGGTATTTTTGGAGGTTTATCGGGTCCTGCTATAAAACCGGTAGCTCTTAGATGTGTTTATGAATTATACCAATATTTTCCAGAAAAAGTTATTATTGGAGTGGGAGGAATATCTTCGTGGAGAGATGCAATAGAATTCTTTTTGGCAGGGGCATCAGCTATTCAAATAGGTAGTGTTATAGCATTTAAAGATTTAAATATTTTCAAAGAATTAAACGATGGAGTTATAAAATATTTAAATAAAGAAGGATATGATTCAATAAATGAAATAATAGGACTGGCTCATCGCTTTTAAAGTTACTACGTTTTTTCATATAGAATTTTCATATCTTCTTTAATCTGTTTCATTATTATTTCATGGAATCTTTCTAGGATCTGTCTTTTATCCTCTAGTAGCACAACGTCACTAAGTCCTTCAAGCACTATATTGTGTGCAAAGGGACTAGGTATATGTAAGATGGGTAACTCTATAACTTTTATTTTCTTTTTTTCTATTCCTCTTATCACTTCCTTTGCATGTTCAATATCCATATAATCTTCTAAAATTTCTCTGAATGTTTCAGATAATATTGGAAAATCTTTAAATGATTTAACCACTTTGAGTAGAGTAGAGGCACTAAGTTGTTGTTTATTTACACTTATTTCATGACCTTTATAGTTTCTGAGAATCATTAATCCTCGAGTTGCTACATGTCTGAATCTTCTTTTCATTAACTCAGTATTTATTATACTTTTCTTAAGAATTTCCTCTATTTTTGAACTTTTGAGATTTCGGATATCAACTTTAGGTTCTATTCCTCGTGGATATATTAGTGCGAATCCATTATCATGTACAGCAAGGCCTATATTACTTCTAGATTTCTCAGATGCTAAATATCCTAAAGCATGTGCCAATGCATCGTTCGTTCTTCTTCCATATAGAGTATGAAATATGTGGTATAATCTTCCCATATCATCGATATATTTCTCCACAAGTATGACTTTATGTGATGGGAATTCTTTAATGCCTAGTCTTTTTAAGTAAAGATATTCTTGAAGAAAATAATTTAGTATTGCATTAGTTGCTGTTTCATTGGTTTTGCATTCTCTTTTAATGTAATTTTTTATTCTATTAATTTCTCCTTTCTTAATCCATTTGAATATTTGGTCACGAAACATACCAATTTTTATAGCCAGATCGTATGATAATGGAAGCATTTCTGAAAACCATGAAGGGATTGTAGGTTTCTGTTCAAAAGCAGGTTTCACATATGCTTTCATTCCTTTACTTTTTACGAATTCATATACTTTTCCACCTAGAACAAAACGGTCACCTGGAGATAAGCGTTCGAGAAATTCTTCTTCTATATTTCCTACATACTTTCCATTGATCGTAAAGACTTTTACGTCAACTTCATCTGGAATTGTCCCTATATTTAAAGTATATATAACTCGAGCATATTTTCCTCTTCTCCCAAATTGTTCCTCTTTTTTATCAAACCATATTTTACCATAAACTTTGTATGACTCAAGTGTTGAATAACTTCCTGACAAATATTTTAACACATTTTTAAATTCTGAATAAGTCAAATTATGGAAGGTGTAGCTTCTCTTTATGACTCTATAAGCATCTTTTGCATCCCATTTTTTCTCTATTGACATTCCCATAATATGTTGAGCAAGTACGTCTAGAGGCTTTTTAGGTATATGTATTTTATCTAAATGATGCTTATATGCTTCCTTAACCATAACAGCATCTTCTACAAGATCATCTCTATCAATACATACCAGTATTCCTTTACTTTTTTCATGAAACTGATGGCCACTACGTCCAATTCTCTGTAAACATCTAGTAACACTTTTTGGTGATCCTATCTGGACAACAATATCTATATATCCAATATCGATTCCTAGTTCAAGACTTGTACTACTTACTATTGCTTTCAAATCTCCTTTCTTTAACTTTTCTTCGATTTCAAATCTAACATTTCTTGATAAAGAACTATGGTGAGCGGCTATCTGATCCACTTTTATACAGCCTTTACTTTTCTTTGCTAACTGTTTCAAATGAAAGACGACCCTTTCAGTTCCGCTCCTAGTATTAGTAAAAACTAAGGTTGTCCTATGTTTTTTAATTATGTCAAATAGAATCTCATACATTTTCTGACTAGTTATTTCTGTGGGTGTATGAATAAGATCCTCAATAGGTGTTACAACTCTAAGCATCTTTTTCTTAGAGTACCTAGTGTCAACAATCACACAGTCTCTTTCTGTTCCATCATCATTGTATCCTACTAGAAATTTTGCAATTTCTTCTAAAGGATTTATGGTAGCAGATAATCCTATTCTACATATTTGATTATCTGAAAGTTCTGTAAGTCTCTCTAAACTTAAGGAAAGGTGGCTTCCTCTTTTACTTTCAGCCAAACTATGAATCTCGTCGACAATAACCCATTTTACTTTTCTCAATTTTTCCCTGAATTTAGGTGCAACTAAGATTATAGCTAATGTTTCAGGAGTCGTAATTAATATATGGGGAGTTTTTTTCAACATTTTATGTTTTATATAAGAAGGAGTATCACCCGTACGTACAGCATGACGAACTTTAGGTATATCATATCCCCTTTCTTTAGCTAGCTCATGTATTTCATAAAGAGGTTGCTCTAAATTTCTATAGATATCATTATTTAATGCTCTTAACGGAGATATATATACAGCATAGACATAATCTTCTAGAGTATTTTCATAGGCCATTTTAAATAATTTGCTAAGAATTGTAATAAAGACAGTTAATGTTTTTCCAGTTCCAGTAGGACTAGAAACTAAAACGTTTTTGTTATAAAAAATAGGGATTATACCATATTCTTGCGGCGGTGTGAGAGATTCAAATTTTTTATTAAACCATTCCGATACTAAAGGATGTAATACATTCAATACTTCTTCTTTCTTATATTTCTTTGATGCATAAACAATCATCGAATACACCGTTCTTAGTAAGCGATATTAGTTAGCATGCTTAGTATCCTAAAGCTATATGTGTGTTCTTAACATTATTTATATAAGTTTAGCTTTTCTCAATTAAGTTAAACAAAAGTTCTCCAGCCTCTTCCAGATGATAGAGAATATTTTCAAGCTCTTCGGCCATTTTAGGGTCAGATCGAGCTATTTTCCTTAATACATCTATAGCAAAATCTATTGAATCTAAAGCATCTTGAAGCTTATTTGTTGTCATAAAAATAGCACCTATACAACAATATACTCAAATTATAAGTAGCAAATATTTATATTAGCATAACATTTAACTGAGTTATCTAGGGGTGATTTTGAAATGATTGATATAATAGGTTTGCTTTTCTGGTTGTTAATATTCGCAATGTTTCTTCAACCTACAATGAACTACTGGAGATTAAAAGAAGCTAGATTAAGACTTATAGCACAATTAGAGAAAAAATATAATTTTCAACTCATAACATTGATACATAGGCAAGAGAAGATAGGTTTTTTTGGTATACCTTTTTACAGATTTATTGATATAGATGATTCGGAAGCTATACTAAGAGCTATACGTAATACTCCACCCAATATCCCAATTGCATTAGTTCTTCATACTCCAGGTGGATTAGTTTTAGCGGCTGCTCAGATAGCAAGAGCTATAAAAAATCATCCTGCGAAGAAGATAGTGATAATTCCACATTATGCTATGAGTGGGGGAACTCTAATTGCTTTAGCTGCAGATGAGATATGGATGGATCCAAATGCAGTTTTAGGACCATTGGATCCTCAGCTCTCTATTGAACCAGGATTAAGTTTACCAGCTCCTTCATTGATAAAGATCGCAAAAATGAAGGGTTCCAATGCATCAGATAAAATTTTGATAATGGCTGATGTAGCAGAAAAAGCATTACGTGAAGTGAGAGAATTTGTTAAGGATCTTCTTATAGATAAATTAGGTGAAGAAAAAGCAGAAAAAATAGCTGAACTTTTGACACAAGGTAAATGGACACATGATTATCCAATTACTGCTGATGAAGCTTTAAAAATAGGGTTACCAGTTAAAAAGAGTATACCTCCAGAAATTTATGAATTAATGGAACTATATCCTCAAGCTCCAATAAACAGACCTGGAATTGAGTACATTCCTTATCCAGTATTTCCTAGACATGTACCATCTCATAAGTATCCAGAAACCTAAATAACAGAAGAAATATTCTTATTAATATACTCCGCAATATTCTCTATTTTTTCTTTTATCATTTCTGGTACAAAAATTGTTGGTAGCGGTGGAATTCTAAATATCTTTAATGGTGTTAGATACTCGAATATATCTCTTGTTCTTAAACCATATACTATAGAATAATGAGTTCCTTTTAAGCTAAGAGCTAACTTGTATCTCTTTGCATCATAAACAAGTACTGTACCAGGTGATAAACCTAAAACTATATCTACATTTACTCCATTTGTGAGAGGCCAAGCTAGGTCTTTAAGGCTTTCAATTAATAAAATATCGTATTCTGCATTGTTCAGATAAATATAGGAATTTTTAATTGCTTTATATAAATATTCATTAAAAACTTTTTCAAAACTATTAGTATTAAAAATCTCAATAATTTGATCATTGTTTAAAGAAAGTTTCTGTACTATTTCTTTTTCTATATTAGCTACAGATTTTTCCAGTAGCCATTGATTAACTATGCCTATGTTATAAATATTATTTTTATGGATGATACTTGTTCTAGCGATAACTGTTTT
>JAGGXB010000038.1 GCA_021163245.1 Thermoproteales archaeon | reverse complement strand
GTGTAATATAGAAATTATATTTATTTGATATATTA
This sequence comes from Thermoproteales archaeon, assembly GCA_021163245.1. Taxonomy (GTDB): domain Archaea; phylum Thermoproteota; class Thermoprotei; order Thermofilales; family Thermofilaceae; genus JAGGXB01. The sequence continues at coordinate 16,588 of JAGGXB010000038.1, read as the reverse complement.
TAGTCTAGGTTTTCTATTATATTATATAGTGTATATTTATTACATATTACAGAATGTAAGATAAATCCTTTTACTCCAAGATTATATAGCCTACATATTTCGTTAATTATATTATGTTTATCGTTAACCAGAAAGTATGAATCGATTATCATTATCAATCACTAAAGAGCTTTTCAGCATTTTTATAAAATATTTTCTCATAGTCATTAAAAGAAAGAGTGGAGTCTAAAATTTTTCCGATAGAAACTGCAGGATCATTAAATGGAATATCACTACCAAAAAGTATTCTTTCGACGCTTACTTTTTTTAAGGCATATTCTATCATACATGGATCAGTTATAGATGAGGAAGGCTCAAAGTATACATTATCTAATTCATATAACTTATCTATTGCTTCTTTCCAGAGATTTCCACCCATGTGATATGCAATAATGGTCAGTTCAGGAAACTTTTTAGCAATTTTATATACTTCTACACCTCCGTCATAGGTATGATTCATTAAAACTACATTTAGTTCAATCATAATTTCCCATACTGTTGAAGATAAATCATGTGAAGGCTCAATATAGAAGTAGTTTGGATGAAATTTTACTCCTCTAAAACCATATTCTAAGATATATTTTTTGAGTTCATCAATAGCTTCGTCACGAAAATATGGATTGATAGAAACTAAACCATTTATTCTGTCAGGATACTTATTCACTGCATCCAAAATATAATTATTTCCTAATTTATAATCACAGAGAAGAGACTCTATAGCCGAGAAATATCCCTTTTTTATCCCATACCTGTCCATTACTTTAACAGCGTTATCAGCGTTTAACCTAAATAGAAAACGTTGATCACTACCTATATGTGCATGTACATCTATGATTTTGCCCCTTAATTTTTCTAATATGCTAAATATGTCTATTTTATTCACCTATGAGAAAGATAATAATTGACAATCTTTCTTATAGCTTCTCCAATGTCGTCAACATCATCATATGTGTAGTTCTCGTTCCATGGAATAACAATTATTTTCTCAATTATTTTCTCTGTAGTAGGACATAGACCCTTAAAATAGCCTCCCCAATCCTTATTGTAAGGATTGTCGAGAGGAAAACTCGAATGTCTAAAAGTCTTCTTATCAACCAACGGGGTCTTTAAGTATAATGGCTCACCAACATAGCCAACGTTATTAGGAATTCCTTCAGCTGCCAAAGCTTTCGAAAAATCTAAAGGTGTAATGCCTAGTTTTTCAGCGTTAACAAGTACAGGATACTGCCAGTATGAATGCTTGATATGTTTAGGAGGTATAGGTAAATGCAATATGTCTGAGAGATCTTCCAGTTGGTTATTTAACCTTTCGGCAAGCTCTCTTCTTCTTTCTACTACCCATTTAACCTTTTTTAGCTGAGCTAAGCCTACAGCACCTTGGAGTTCAGTCATTCTATAATTCATTCCGAGCATAACATACTTTCGTCCTTTTGCTCTATCCCAGCCTTTATCTGCAAATAATCTTGCATAATCAGCTAATTCCTCATTATTTGTTATAGTCATACCGCCATCGCCTGTACTCATATGTTTTGACTGTTGCAAACTGAAAGCTCCCATATCACCTATAGTACCAACAAGCTTACCTTTATACTCTGCAAGATATGCTTGTGCACAATCCTCAACAACAAATATACCTTTCTCTTCAGCTACCTCCATTATCGGATCCATGTCAGTCGGCATACCAAACAAATGAACAGGGACTATAGCTCTTGTTTTCTCAGTAATCTTCCTTTTTAAATCTGTTGGATCAAGTGTATACGTATCCTCTGTTAAATCTGAGAATATAGGAATCGCTCCTTGAAACAATATAGGAATAATCGTACCCATATCAGAGATAGGAGAAGTTATTACTTCATCACCCGGACTAACACCTACGGCTCCTAACCCTACATGAATCGCCGAAGTACCAGATGTGGAAGCTATAGCATACTTTACACCAAAAAGTTTTGCAAATTCTTCTTCAAACTTTTTGACTTTTTCACCATAGACACGGTTTAGTTTTCCCGACTCTATAACTTCTCTAAGTTCCTTTAGTTCTTCTTCACCAAAGTTTCTCCCACTTGCATCTCCAACCGTAGGAAACTTCTTTTTTCTAACAGGTTCTCCTCCAAAAATAGCTAGAGTGATTTTTTATCACCTCCTTAAATAATTATGATTCAATATCATTTAAACCCTTCTTGAGTTTAATTAATTTTTCTCTAGAGAATCCACCCGGTCTGTTCGGATTAAACAATGTGTCGTAAAGAAACAAGGAAACACCATCACCTCCATTATCATATATAGCTTTTACCAGAGAAATAATATATTCAGCATCCCTTTTCTGGGACCATCTTAAGCCGCCTTTCTGAGAACGTCTAACTACAGTGTTAGCATAGATAGCGGGCATAATCTTACATTTCTTCGAAGCGACAGCCCTCGCCCTCTCGACTAGAACCCCCGCATATTCCGGAGATACCTCATAAAGAGTAGGTATAAGAAAATCTAAATATCTTGAAAAATAGGGCCAATCTTGGTAACAACATTCGATAGCCGTAACATAGTCAGTGAATACATATGCTGAAACCTGTTTCCCAAATTTTTTAGAGGTATAAGAAAGCTCTTTAACAGCGTTAGTCACGTTATCTGTAAGAACTGATACAAAATATCTTATTTCAATGACTTCGCGTGTAGGGAAAGAAAAACCATATTTCTCTTTAAAGCTTTTTAGACATCTTTTACAGTAACAATAATATCTTCCTTCGACTGCCTCTGGATATCTTACATAGTCGAAATGAATACCGTCAATCTTGAAATTAGTGGCAATCTCTCTAATAATATCTTTAAGATAGTCGATGTATATTTCTGCAGACGGACATATCCAAAGAGTACTGTATTTGGGGGCAACGTCACTCCAGGTAGGTTCATCAAAATTAGATTTAAAATTCTTATTTACCAAAACTATATCTGGATTATTTTTTACAACAGGACTAGGATTTTCTAAACTTTCGTGAAATAGACAAAGCCATGCATGAATACCTATACCCTCTGATTTTAGATAATCAGTAACTTCACCATAAAGAGAAGCAGCATTTTCATCATAAGGAGCAATATCGCTATAATACATTACCTTGCTCTTCGTATTCTTTGTAAGCAACAAAACATTGTCTACATCAAGCCATTTAACATCTTCAACAAATTTTTTTGCAGACTTTGGGTCAGTTATTGATCGGAAAGAAGAATAAATATTTATCATAAAAAAACCTTAAGTTACAAATTTATAAGAGGTAACTTTACAGGTCTATTTTCTTCACCAGATTTCTGAACAGCGATAGCTACCTCCATAGATCTTATGCCATCCACAAGATCTGCAAACACAGGTTTATTGTTTACGATACTGTCAACAAAGCTAACCATTTCCTTAAAATACATAACACCTGGATCCTCTTTGATTCTTATCTCCCTTTCAGCTTCACCTCTCCAGCTAACTCTCATATCGCCGACGACATAACCATTTACAGTTACAGTGCCTTTGCGTCCAACTATACCCCAAGCTTCCCAGCTATGAGTAGCAACCCATGTCTGAACAAGGGAGCCATAACATCCATTTCTAAACCTGAGGGAAGCTACAACCGTGTCCTCGATGTTTAAATCTTTGGTAACAGTCTTTACATAGGCTTCTACAGATTCATACTCACCTGCATACCATCTAAATGCATCAAAAATATGTACAGCGTTTTCAACAAGCATTCCTCCACTTCTTTTCTTATCAAAAACCCATCTAGAAGGAGCCGCCACACCGATAGCTGCACCTATAGCATTTCTCCACATCATGATGGGTTCCCCAACAGTACCGTTAACAATTAGCTCTTTCACGAACTTAAACATGCCATGGAATCTTAAACAGAACCCCAACCCAATTTTCAAATCTTTTCCTTTAGCAAAATTGTATAGTCTAACAGCATCTTCTAAAGTTGCAGCAACAGGCTTTTCTAAAAATATATGTTTTCCACTTTTCAAAGCATCAATAGCAATATCAACATGTGTATCGGGAGGAGTTGTTATAACAACAAAATCGATTTCTGGATCCTCCAAAATTTCATGATAGTCAAGAGTATACTTTGGAACATTATATTTCTTTGAGGCCTCAACAGCTCTTTCTTCAATTATATCAGCAACCCATGCAAGATCTACATTCTCAATCTTAACAAGATTTGGAAGATGCGCATAGTTCGCTATACTTCCACAACCTATTAAACCTGCTTTAAGTTTATTCATTTTCTCACACATATTATTCATCAATATTGTAGTATATAAGATGTAGTCATATATTCTAAAAAAGACATATAGAAAAATTAGAATAAAAATTAAAAGAAACTTATTATATGACTCTACCGATTATTTTCTCTGCATTTAACCTAAAGATTTTATCAACTATACTTTGAGGTAAACCCAGTTTTTTAATAAAATCTACATGGTATCTATTTGGCCCAAATTGGCTTCCATCACTAGCTAAACATGGAAAATCTGTACCTAAAAGAATTCTATCCTGGAACTCAGTAAGAAATTTTTTAGCGTACTCTATGTCTCTCTTTAGAGCGTTTAAACCAGATGTTGCTGAAATATCGGCGTAAACATTTTTATGTCTTCGCAAAATGTTTTGTAATTTCCCCTCTTGAACTATTTTGTCAGAAGGATAAGCCTCATCTGAAGTTGCTCCAGAAATATGCTTCCACCAACCAGGTCCATGACCTATAAAAACAGAGTTTTGAAATCTGTCGAGAACCTCGTCTAGCTCATCAATATCATAAAAATATTTTGGTGCCTCCATGTGAAAGAGAACAGGCAGTCCTAGCTCGTCAGCTTTCTCCAATACCCTCAAAACCTTTGGATCATCGATTTTCATATCTATCTTAAATTCTCCTAAACCTTTACATCCTCTTTTCACAAGCTTATGCAAAATTTCATCAGCTTTATAGAAGTGAGGATCTGGAGCGCAGAAAGGAACAAGTCTTGTATCATTATCCACAACTTTAAGAAGTTTTTCATTTGAAATAATTCTAGCAAACTCATCACAGTGACTTGGAACAGATAAAACTACCACCCAGTCAACACCGTTTTGATCCATATAATCATATAAATCTTCTAGACGGGAAAGAACCCAGCCCTTCACATTCCAAGCAAAGGATTTAACATATCCTATATGTGTATGAATATCTACTAGCATTGATAACACCGTTACACCTATTTTAGAGTATTAAAGAGTACTAAATACTTAACTAAATTCTCTGAAGATAAGCTTTAGTATTAGTTCTAATATGTAGTAAAATATGGAAAAACTCAACTTAATATATATTGTACTAGATAGTTTACGTCAGGATCACGTTAGTTTCTACAATAAGGGAGAACGAGTATTTGATAATGTACCTCCGTGTAAGACTCCTGGAATAGATAAATTAGCACAAAAATCTGTTGTGTTTAACAACGTGTATCCCTCAGGGCTACCAACGATTCCCGTCAGAACAGAATGGATGACTGGTCAGTTCACACTACCATATAGACCTTGGCAACCTTTATTACCATATCCTAAAGATGTAACAGTCGCTGAAATACTGGCACGTGAAGGATATAAAAATGCGTTAATTACTGATACATATCATTTATTCAAGCCTAACATGAATTTCCATAGAGCTTTTCATACATTTATATGGATAAGAGGACAAGAATATGATGCATATACATCGAATAAACCCTTAAAGAAAAATGTCAATGATTACGTTAACGAAAAATATACGGAGCAATGGGTCAGAAGGGTTGAAAGATTTCTTGCTAACACAGAAGATTTCGAAAAAGAAGCAGATTGGTTTCCTGGAAAGGTGTTTACTACGGCAGTTAAATGGCTTGAAAAGAATGTACATGAACGGAAGCCATTTATATTATGGATAGATAGCTTTGATCCTCACGAGCCTTGGGATCCACCAGCTAGATTTGACACATACACAGATAAAAGCTATAGTGGGCCTAGACTAATATTACCGATGGGAGGGTATGCTGATGAATGGGCTTCAAAAGAACAACAAGATTTTATTAGAGGATTATATGCGGGAGAGGTATCTTTTGTAGACTACTGGGTTAACTACTTTATAGAAAAATTAGAGGAAATGAACCTGTTTGATAATTCAATAATTGTTTTAACAGCGGATCATGGACATCCATTGGCTGACCATGGGAAATTCTTGAAAGGTGCTGATAGACTCTATAACGAATTGGTAAAAGTGCCCTTTATGATATGGACCCCTGATGTAAAGCATAGAGTTGTAGATAGTCTTATACAGTTTCCCGATGTTCTTCCAACGTTATTAGATCTTTTAGGGCTTGGCAATAATGCAAGGGTAATGCAGGGCAAAAGCTTTTCGGATATAGTAAAAGGAGAGGAGAGAGAACAAAGGGATTCTGTTATAATTGGTTACCATGATGGTATTGATAGATGTATCAGAGATAAAGAATGGACACTTATTATAAGACCAGAAGGTGAAATAGATGAATTATATAATTTGAACAAGGATCCGAAGGAGAAAAATAACCTGATAGATGAGTATCCTGATGAGGCAAAGCGTTTAGCTATAAAGTTCGGGAACTATTTCTTTAAAGAAAGAAAAACTGTGATTAAAGGTATCCAAGAGAGATATGAAGTGTCATTTACGGGAGTTTAATATTTCATTTCTTCTATTATTTTTAGTCCCATAAGCTTTCCTATTTCTTTCATTTCTTCAATGTAATCACCTATAATGATAACTCGATGCAATCCTCCTCTAAATTCTTCAACAAATCTCCTAACATCACTTACTTTTGTAGCGAACTTTGTTCTACAACCTTTGTTAACATAAAGATTTTTTACAACTTCTCCAGTATGTAAAAGTAGTATTCTTTCACGTAACTCAATTTTTACAGATGTGACTTTACTTCCTACAGGCCAAAGTGTTTGAACTGCGACACCGCTCAAAGATTCTGCGTGATTTCGTAAATAGTATTTTTTCTTTTCTCGATTTATACCTCTCAGTCTTGTTGCAGAGGTGCAATGTGCATGATAAAGGTATCCGTTTGAGAAATCAGGTACTGGATCTGATATAAATGATGGTTTATCAGCCAAATATCTCAATAGAATCATTGTAATTAAAGAGTTTAGATCTGCTTCGCAAGCTGCAGGTATACCTTCATCATTTAACAATGAGAACGCTATACATGGTGTTGTTGGTATAGCTTTATGGAATATCATTGACAGGCAATCTATTGTTACAGCGTTTGCATTATAGTCTTTAAGAGCGTTCTTTAAAGCATAGTAAATTCTTAAAGCTTTTATAATTTCATCATAGGTTGGTTCTATTACATTCAACGCTTGGGCTATAATGATATCGGCATGTCTTCTAGCTTGATCTTCATCTGTCTCATGATAATATTTATTTAAAACATTATGGTCTAGACAAATTATTTCTGATACATAGCTGTTTTTTATTTCATCCAAATATTTTTTATCTGGTATACGATCTGTAAACATAAGTATTCTAGAATTCTTCAATGAAAGAACAACATCTAAGAGCTTAATCTTATTTATAAGATCCTGTATATTGTCTGATGCAACAATGATAGATCTTGATTTATCTTTGAGTTCACTGTAAAGCCTCCATTCATGCCCACTGAATGGCTGAGCATATATAATTGTTGGTTTACCCAAACTAACGATCTCGCGAAAGATATCATATACTCTACCTGTTGTAAGATATGTTACCACAAATCCATCCATAGCCAATAAATCATCTTTTACATTACCTAGCTCTTCTTTATTCGTGAGAACACCAAAATAATTGTAATCTATAGCTAATCTCAATTTTTTTGAAAAAGAAATAATCATATCTCTAAGTGTTTCAGCTTCACTAATTGAATCGAATCCTTTATATGGCCAACCTTGTTTAAGATTTTTTTCTCCAATAAAAATAAGGCCGATATCTTTGTTCATATTTGAAAAATAAGATTTACATATTAAAAACTTTATTAGATCGCTTTATTAATGTGGTAGCTTATTTCTTCAGTGATGAAATATGAGAAAAGGTGCATGGATTTCTCTACCAAGAATATATGAGACTATAGGATATGAAAAAGCTTTGAAAGAATTAAGTGATATGGGATTAAATGAGGTTTACCCTATTGTTTCTGAGGGAGGCGGTCCCTTATTTCCAAGTAAGGTAAGACCACAAACCGAGCGATATAAGGGTAAGGATCTAGTTTCTGATTTTGTAAAAGAGGCAAAAAAACATGATATAAAGGTTCATGCATGGATTGTAAGCATGAATTTTCCAAATAGGACTTTTATGGAGCAACATCCAGACTGGTATGTTGTCAATAAAAATGGTGAAAGCTGTATAGATAATCCTCCATACGTTAATCACTATAGATGGTTGTGTCCATCTAGAGAAGAAACAAAAGAGAATCTTAAAGATCTTTTCCTTGAAGTTGCTGAAAAATTTGACGTAGAAGGTTTACATTTTGACTATATTAGGTTGCCTGATATAATTCTTCCCAGCGGCTTAAGGTCAAGATATCCTGGCATTCCCAAGGAGGATGTTATACTACCTAAATATGACTTCTGTTACTGTGAGAATTGTAGACATTTATTTAAGGAAGAATATGGTGTAGATCCTATAAATTTAAAATATTTTGAGCCAATGTATGGAAAATGGTATCGATGGAGAGCTGAAAAAATAAAGAACATAGTTAAATATGTATATAAGAATGTAAAGAACTATGATTCTTCAATTGAAGTCTCAGCGGCAGTATTTGCGACTCCAAAACTTGCATATGAATATGTATTCCAAGATTGGACTGAGTGGGGTATAGACCTGTATAACCCAATGATTTATCACAAATACTATAGTCAACCCACCGAATGGATAGGGACAGCTACAAGGGAAGCAGTTCTTAAAGGTGTTAACGTAAGCTCTGGTATACTAATAGGCTTTATGAAGGATGAGAATGATACATATAAGGGGTTCAGTTCAGCATTAAAGAATGGAGCAGTTGGCATAACGGTTTTTGTTTATCCACCGCCAAAAGAAGAAATGAAAGAATGGGTCAAGAAAAGTTTTAAAAAATTAGAAGAAGTATTTTAGTATTTAATTAAAACTTTTTTACCTTTTTCAGCAGATTCAATAATCGCATCGCATATTACGTTATTTTTGTATCCATCTTCCATTGTTGCTCCTTGTGGAGCTACATCTTTATCGTTTACAATAGCGTCTAGGAAGTGTGCTAGTTCGTTTATAAATGTATGTTCCCAGCCGATAATATGTCCAGGAGGCCAATAGAACTTTATATATGGATGGATTTTTTCTGTTACAAGGATAGTGCGCCATCCTTCTAAATATTTTCTTTCATCCGGCTCCTTCAAATATACCCTTAGCTCATTAAGTCTCTCTAAATTAAACTCTATAGAACCTTTCTCACCGTTGATTTCAAAATTATTAAAGTTCTTTCTTCCTGTAGCAAATCTAGATGCTTCAAGTGTACCCATTGCACCATTTTCAAATTCTATGGCTGCTTCAAAAGTATCCTCGACTGTTACTTTTCCTTTCTTTGTAGGATCATCAGGTAAAGGTCTTTCATCTATAAACGTTTTAGTTAAAGCTGAGACGGCTGACGGTTCACCTATCAGATATCTTGCTAGGTCAATTATATGACTTCCTAAATCGCCCAATGGGCCACTACCTGCATACTCTTTTTGAAGCCTCCAAACTAATGGAAAGTTTGGATCTACAATCCAGTCCTGTAGATACCTAGCCCTGAAATGATATATCTTACCAAGAAGTCCTTCATCTATAATTTTCTTTGCGAGCATAACCGCTGGGACAAAACGATAATTAAATGCAACCATAGTTTTAACACTGCTACGTTTTGCTGCTTCATATATTTCTTTAGCTTCTTGCGCATTTCTTCCTAATGGCTTCTCACAAACCACATGTTTACCCTGTTCGATTGCTTCAATAGTTGGATCCTTATGTAAGTGATTAGGGAGACCGTTGTCAACAATGTCAACCTCAGGATCCCTGACAACTTTTCTCCAATCTGTAACATATTTTTTATACCCATATCTAATCATAGCTTCCCTAACTCTATCTTCATGTCTGCCAAAGATAACAATTAGTTTTGGAACTGCAGGAGGAGGCCATATAAATGTAGGTATGCTTTTCCATGCGTGGCTGTGAGATTTTCCCATAAAAGCATAACCGAGCATACCTATTCCTAACTGTTTTAAAGTGCTCAATTTTCCCACCGATATAATAATAGTAACTTTACTTTAAAATGTTTTAAATTTAACACTGAAACAATAGGAGATAAACGGTAATTACTCCGATATATATGGTGAATAAATAATGAAGAAGTTATGACATCCTTTTCTGATAGGGTTATATTCCCTAGATAATATTAAAATCATCGATGTAAGTAAGTAACTATATCTAAAAGCGATTGGTTTAATTGATGAATATGGAATTGATCCTAATGATTGTTTAGCTTTAGTTTTGATGGAAGAATATGGGATAGATGAGATTTATACTTTCGATAAAGGGTTCAAGAAAATAAACTGGGTTAAAGTTTTACCATAGATCTAAAATAAGTCATCATATAGGTGACAATTTTAATCAATCAGAAATTTTCTTTAATGTAATATATAAAATATTAATTGGTGAAAAAATGGTTTTAAAACTTGGATTCTTTACCGTTGCGTTTAATGATTGGCCTCTCGAAAAAGTATTGGAACACATCAAAAAGCTAGGCTATGAAGCTGTTGAATTGGCAGCATGGAAGGGAAGCAATCATTTAAATATCGATAAAGTTCTTAGTGGTGGTACAGGAGAAGTTAAAAACTTGGTCGAAAAGTATGGGCTATTTATATCAGCTTTAAGTAATCATTTAGAAGGCCAACTTGTCTTAGGGCCTCTAGATGAAAGTACAGACGAGTGGTTTAAAGGGACACCTGACGAAAAGGTAAAGTATGGTATGATGAGAATGAAGAAAACAGCGGAGGCTGCGGCTCAACTTGATGTTTCGGTTGTATGCGGATTTACAGGACATCCAAACTGGGCTGCATGGTACATATTTCCTCCTGCTTATGAAAAAATGTGGGATAAATACTGGGAGCTTTTTGAGCAGAGATGGGGAGATATCTTAGATCATTTTGCTGCTCATGGTATAAAGTTTGCACATGAGGTACATCCACAAGAGATGGCATATAATATATATACTGCTAAGAAGGCAATCGAGGTAATAAAAAGAAAAGAATTCGGGTTTAACTTCGATCCAAGCCATTTAGTCTGGCAGTTAATTGATCCAGTAGTATTTATACATACATTTGGTGACAGAATATATCATATGCATGCTAAGGATGTCGAAGTTGTACAGGAAGCTGTGGCAACTGATGGTGTGCTCTCAACTGGGCCGTGGAGAAGGCTTGGTAGAGGTATGAGATTTAGGGTACCGGGCTGGGGTAATGTTAACTGGCGTAGATTAATCACTGCATTAATAGAAGTTGGATATGATTATGTTATGTCTTATGAGCATGAAGATCCCGTAATGTCTCCCGAAGATGGTGTAGAGAAAAATATACAATTCTTAAAGCCATTAATTATAAAGAAACCTTTAGAAAAAGTCTGGTGGTAAAACTTTTCTATTATATTTTTTCCTTATAGTATAATCAGCCAAACTTTAGATTTCTATATCTCTATGCTATCCATATAAAGCTAAAAATGTCAAAATAATATACATTGTATTATAAAGTAACTATTCACAAACCGAGTATCATATTGTTTCATTTTAGGAGAATAATCTAGAAAATAGTTTAAAAGTATTGGGATCAATCCTTTATTTTTTCTTTAAAGTGAGTCTTAATACACCATTAACATATTTTTTACTAATTGTATTGGGATCAATTTTAGATTTAAGATAAATTTTTTTCTTACGTGTAGGAGTCTCAATCTCAACCCAGTCATCACCAGCTGATACTAAAATATCTTCTTCTCGTTCACCAGGAAGATCAACATATATCTCGACTTTATCTTCCTGATAAAAAACATCATATAAAACATCATCGTCTTTTACTTCGATAAGTCTTTTCCTAGGTTCAACCATATTATTTGTCAATACTCTTCTAGCTACAAAACCGTGTGTACCAGGACCTTCTATCCTTTTGACTATCCAACCATCCTTTTCAAGTTTTTCAAAATCAATGTCTTCGAAATCTTCGAAAAACTCTTTTAATAATCTTCTTCTAAGTTTATCAAATTCTTCGAAGAAAGGATCAAAATCATCATACATAATGGGTCATTAATATTTTAACGGCTCACATATTAAGTTTTCTTCCTTTTTACATATTATGTATATAATAATATGATATATGTATAGCATAAATTAAAAATATTAGATATAAAAGTAAATATTCTTGGGGTTTCCTATGGCAGAAAAAATAAAGATCTACTATGCCGCAGCCATGCTAGGTGATAGAAGCAATCTATCCGACAATAGAATTATATTCAGAGAATTAGAAAAACGAGGATATGAAATGTTGACAAAGTTTGTAATCGAAGACGAACTTGATATATATAAAGGTAGAAAACCAAGAGAAATTTTTGAAAGAGATATAGAACATCTCGAAGAAACAGACGTTGTCGTTGCTGATATCTCTTATCCGAGCACAGGCGTAGGTTTCGAAATAGCATATGGGCTATTAAATAATAAATATGTTATATCAATATGCAGGAAGGATAGAATAAATAAAGCTTCAGCCTTAGTCAGAGGTATAACATGGAAAAACTTTCAACTATTGACCTATAATGATCCCTTAGAAATAGCCGATGAAATAGATAAAATTGTAAAAAACCTATATTTTAAGAAATAGACCTTTATCACTTTTCTCTTTTTTAATACCCTTTATATGTTTCCAATCGGCTTTTACTATATGTTTCTTACCCTTAAGTCTCATAACATAATTGTATGCCGATAAAGCTGCAATGGATCCTTGGCCAGCAGCTATAATAGCTTGTTTATATGGCATGTTTGTTACATCTCCTGCAGCAAAAATTCCTTCCTGATTAGTTCTACATAGATCATCGATAATTATTTCGCCTTCATCGTTAAGATTTATAAAACCTCTCAAAAACTCTGTCTTTGTTATATATCCTATTTCCACAAACACACCATCTACTTCCAATTCTTTAAGTTCTCCTGTATCCTTGTTTTTCACAACGAAGTTCGTAACTTTTTTATCTCCTTTAACTATACGGGGAACAGTTCTAGGCAATAGTTCGACGTTTCCTTTCGATAATGCTTCAGCTAAAATATCTTCTTCTATCGCAGGTTTATCAGACGGAAAAATCCAATAGACTTTATCCGCATAATCTTTTAATAATGCTGCATTCTCAGCTCCATGATGACCCCACGAGACCAAAGCAACCTTTTTACCTCTATATAGAGGTGCGTCACATATTACACAATATGACACACCTCTACCTTTAAACTCTTGTTCACCGGGTACACCCATCTCCCTAGGAGTTTTTCCAAATGCAAGGATCACAGATAATGCTTCATAACTACCCGATATTGTCTTAATAATAAAATGATTATCCCTTTTTTCTATACCTGTTACTTGGTCGAATATTATCTCCGTGCCGTAAGTTTTGGCTTGTTCTTCAATTTTCTTAATTAGATCAAAACCGCTTATGCTTAGAAATCCGGGATAATTTTGTATTTCTGGAGCTATCAATAACTGGCCTCCTAAATCTGCACTTATGACAAGTGTACTCATTTTTTGTCTGGATGTATAAAGTGCTGCTGTTAAGCCAGCTATACCTGCTCCAACGATTATTACATCTCTAACCATAGCTAACACCATACCAATAGCTTAAAACCACATATATGCTCTTAGATATTAAAAAATCTAAATATTTTAAAATTACTACTTGTTACAATAACTTTTTAAATTTTAGATAATTTTCTTTTTAGGGGTGTAGTATTGAACCTACTTTTCCTAAAATTTTCATTGAAAATGGCTCTTAGAAACATGGCTATTCATAGATTGCGTACTCTACTTACTATACTAGCTGTCACATGGAGTGTTGCCACACTCGTGGCTTTGAGAACTGTTGGAATAGGAATGAGATCAGTTATAAGTCAACAGATAGGAGAATTTTTACAGGCCGATATCATAATTGCAGAAGACACTATAGTTATTCCTCAGCATGTGGCTGAAGACATAAAGAAAATTCCACATGTTAAAGAGGCTGTTGGAGCAATATTGATACCTGCCAAAATAGAGAGGTATAAAGGAACATATCTATTTAGTATTCCTATAGATAAAATTGATTTTTTTAAAATTACACTTCTGGAAAAGGACAAAAATTTTAGCAGCAATGATGTAAGCGAAATTATTATTGATTACGAGGTAGCGGAGGAAATTGGAAAAAAGAAGATAGGGTCAACTCTTACGTTAGTCATAAGTTTTGGTACAGTTTACATGGAAGATAGATTTAGAATAGTCAATATGATGACTAAGAAATCGTTTCTGTCTGGAATGTTGGGTACATCTTTCTCTTTGGTCCCATTAGGAAGAATACAAGAGATTTTAGGAAAGAAAGATTTCATAAATTACATTTTTATCAGATTGGATGATAAAAAATATCTAAACGATGTTGTTAAGGAGCTTAGAAAACTATATCCAGGTATTAACATTTTGAAGCAGACAGATATTATTAAGATAGCTGATAGAATATTAAGTACTGTTGATGGAACACTTATGATGATTACGATTATTGGTTTAATGGTTGCGGCATTAGGAGTTACGAATACTGTTATGATGTCGATACGTGAAAGAATAAGGGAAATAGGTGTTTTAAAGGCAATAGGAGCTAACGATAAACAAATACTTCAAATATTTCTAAACGAGATACTTATTCTGGGTATAATGGGAGGAATCCTAGGCGATATAACAGGCTATTTTGGCTCATATTTTCTTAGAAATATGATTAAGAGATTTGGTGTGATGTTTGATGTGCCTATAAGGCTATATCCGCAAGTATTAGTTTTAGGATTTATTATAGCTGTATCTGTAGCTGTGCTTTCTGCGTTTTATCCTGTTTATAGAGCTATACGTATACGTCCGATAGAGGCTTTAAAATATGAGTAGGAAGGTTATCGCAGAGCTTGAGAATATATCTAAATATTACTACATTGGGAAAAATATAGTCGTAAAGGCCTTAGAGGATATATCATTAAAAATATACAGTAGAGATATATTGATTATAATGGGTCCTTCTGGGTCAGGTAAAAGTACACTTATGAATATTTTAGGTACGTTGGATAGACCATCTAAGGGTAGGATAATAATAGAAGGTACAGATGTTACAGATTTGTCAGAAAAGGAACTCTATAAATTTAGGCTTAAAAACATAGGCTTTGTTTTCCAGTTTTTTAACCTTATAGGAACATTAACTGCGCTTGAAAACGTCATGTTACCTATGATTCTTTTAGGTAATCTTGATGAGGAAACTGCTAGGATAAAAGCCTCCGAGCTTTTAAAAATAGTGGGTATGAGCGATAAACTAAACTCGCGACCTTCCCAGCTTTCAGGTGGACAGCAACAGAGGGTTGCTATAGCTAGGGCTATTGCTAATGATCCTCCTCTGGTTTTGATGGATGAGCCTACTGGTAATGTAGATATGGCATCAGAGGCAGTTATCTTAAAACTTATAAAAATTTTGAATAAGTATCTGGGTATAACATTTGTAATAGTAACTCATAATCCAGAGGTTTCTTTGATTGGTACCAGAATGATATCTATTAGAAGTGGTAGACTTTTTGAGTCAGATAAAGTTCCCACTATAGATTTAGAAAAAGCATTGGATGAAAGAAAAATTCTCGAATTACAACTTGAGTTTTTTGAGAGAGAAATAGTTAGTCTTAAAAAGCTATTGGGGAAGGGACTGATTACTTTTGATGACTATAAGGCAGAGTTATCGAAGATTAGAGAAAGATTGGAGATGATTAAAGGTGCTTTAGGTGAATTGAAATGAGAAAACGTATAGACAGTATTTTGCTATCTATATTTATAATAACTATTTTTGTAGCGTATGTTGCTTTATCTAATGTAAAAATAGTAGGTTCAAGTCCCCAAATATTTGTTAGAAAAAGCATTAATTATTCATACACTTTCGATATATCTGGAAATGTTATATCGTCACGTTTAAAAGTGACTATTGTTCTCAAATGTACCTCTAGATTTGAGAATTTAACCTTAGTGGATAAAGAATATTTTATGATTCCAGAGACAGTTCGGATGGAGAAGGGTCCTCAACCCTTAAAGATTACTAAGGAGGGAAATTTAACAAAGGTAATATGGTCTATAAAATCAATAAGTAATAATACAATAATTTTCAGATTTACCGCTGAAACAAATAGAATGCCTCCCATAAATTTTAATGTCTCTATTAGCGGTACGGATATAGAGGTAGATAAAGAGAATAATATCATAAAG
>JAGGXB010000068.1 GCA_021163245.1 Thermoproteales archaeon | reverse complement strand
GTTAAATATTATTATCTTCATTTATCCGACATAATTAAGTTTTTCCATATTTTTTTATTTTTGAACTATTGTCAACAACCTTTATATAGCTATATATGTTTATGCTTATGAATAATTTAACTTAGTCGGGAAACATGAAGAAAAAATCTTATTTATTAGCACTAATTTTTTCCTTCATTCTTGGTTTTTTACTTTTAGACTATGGTATTAATAATCGTGGAGTGATGCTAAGCATAGTTGGTGCAACACTTATTCTACAAGGCTTTTCGATACTGATAGTAGCACCACTCTATAAGGATGACAAAAATGAAACCACTGAGATTGCTGAAGAAATAATAGGAAACTATGCCTATTTCTTAGATAATATATTGATAAATAACAATGCTATCAATAGCAAAAATATCTATATACCATATCAAAACGAGGTAAAAATACTCATTATGAATGCACAAAAAATAGTAACAATCTTCAAATTACCAGCAAATAAATTATACAAGAATATAATGGATAGATACAATATTGAGAAATATACAAATCTTGAAAGCTTAATAGAAGATACTGAGGACATTCTTTTAGAAAACAACATAGCTAAAGAACTGAAATACATTTACAGCGAAGGAAAAGAAAAATTGATAATTAGGGAACCAATAACCCTTAAATATTGTAGCCAAATTCATAAAGTATCACCAACACTATTCCAACTCCTAGGATGTCCAGTCTCATCAACCATTGTAGGTATAATTTCAAGATTTAAAAAAACCCCTATAACAGCCAATTTCTCACTTAACAATGATACAGTAGAAATCCTTTTTTCATCAATAAACATAAACAAATACCAATAAGATGATTAGATGAGAATAAGTAAAGAGAAAATTTATTTTATCGGAGTTTTCATAGCTTTTTTACTTATAAGATATATGGCCGCTATAATATATCCTTCTTTTCCCGCATGGGATCCATGGAGCTACTATGGAAACCTGTTAAGCGTCTTAAAATATAGAAGGAATCCAGCATACAATCTGAGTTCATACTATATGACAGGCATAGTATATGTTCTATCAAGTATAACTGAGGCAACAAATCTCAACCCGTTTGATGCAGTTAAATGGCTATCACAGCTAATTTATTCTATACTAATCGTACCATCATTATATTTAATAGGAAAAAATTTCTCCAACAGCAAAAAAGCAGGACTAATAATGATATTATTATTCGGAATTTCAGACATAGGTGTATTACGTGAATCATATACTATAGCTGAAGGATTAGCTATCCCATTTTCAGTAATAGCCATTTATTCACTTATAAAATATTTTGAAAAAGGAAAAAAGATAGATGCATTATTAATTATACTTACGTTAGTTTCTCTACTGTTTATACATCATCTAACAATGTTCATAATATTTTTTGTAATCATCGCAACACTAGCGACAGTTACATTCATTAAAAATGTTCAACGAAAAAGAGTATTTGTAGTTATATCGATTTTACTAATTGTATCACTTATAGCTCTATTCTCCGAAGCACATCTATATATCGAGGTTGAATCCTATCATAGGCTTTCAACTTTCATAGACAGTTTATACTATAATCAAACAAAAACAATATACGGAGCAATGATACAGAAATATTCCGCGGTACCAAAGTCATATACAACATTGGTATTGCATCATATAAGTACTTTGATAACTCTACTTTTTGCATTTATAGGTTTCTTACAAATCGCTATCAAAAAAACTAGAAAAATAAATGAAATAGTCTTATTCATTTGGTTATTTATAACAACAACTTTTTTCATCGTAAGTGTCTTAAGCGATTATCTCTTCGGATGGCTATTTGACTTCTATGGATTTAGAGCCTGGATTTATGCACTTGTACCTGCGTCGATATTCGCATCAAAGATACTGTATAAATTGTCGAATATTCATGTGATTATTCTACCGTTAATAATAGGTATTTCAGCTATCGGGACATCGATGTTTATAGTATACCAATTTGACACAATGAATTATCATCACTACGAAAGATATACGTCTGATTGGCTTTATTATAAAATAGAAGATAATATACTTGTTCTTTCACCTTCAAGTTTCCGACCTTCAAATCCGCTTCGTTTAGTTTCAAATGGTAGCAGATCCGATACACACAACGTCGAGTTTTTCAGCTGTAATTATACGTATATTAAGGAAATCCTCGACGATAAAAATTATACAGCAATCTATGTTATGTCCTCTGAAAGATCGACCGAAAAACCTTTCTATACTTCATACCTAACTGTATGCTACAAGGCCTTTGATTCCAATCTCTTCAATCGAATATATGATTCAAAAAATGCATGGATATGGAAACACAAAATAAACCAATCTACTTTAAATGCTACTTTGGAAGCAAGCGGAGGATAACAGACTCATATCTCTCAAATATTTTATTCTCGTCAAACTCTCTATCAATGGTTTCCCGAGCCTTGAGAGAAATTTTCTCAATACTGTCCTCGCCTAACAACAACACTTCTTTAATCTTTTCAGATAAACTATATGAATCATTCATTTTGAAAAAGAAACCGTTAATGCCTTCCCGTATTACATTATCTCTAGTTCCATCACTTGATTTTATAACAATCCTACCACAACTCATAGCTTCAAGCGTAGAAATACCTATACATACAACTCTAACAGGATTTACAACAATATTAGACCAATGATACTCCTTCCACATATTCTCATTATCTATTTTACCCCTAAAAACCACATTTTTTTCTAGTCCTAGTTTTCGCATCAGATCAATGTATTGCTTCTTTTGAGGACCGTCACCGACAACTCTTAAATTTATATTGGGAAAATCTTGAGATACTATACTTAGGGCTTCTAAAAGAATATCTAACCCATGATCCTCACTCAGCCTCCCTACAAATAAGACATTGTATCCCTTGACGTTCTTCCTATATCTAAAAAGATTAGTATCTACACCGTTATGGATCCAGAAACATTTTTTATCACCGATATAATTGCTAAGTAAATCTTTCATCCATTTTTCAACACAAACCACTGTATCTGATGCAATAACATCACTGATAGTGTTCTTTAGAGTAATTCCAGAGGGAGGATTTATAGCATGTACAATTAATAAAACCTTCTTACGGAAAATCTTTTTAGCAAATTTCCATGCTTTAATTCTAGTCGATCCCGGAAGAGACGAAGGAATAGCAGTTATTGAAACACCGTTTAGGATAAAAATATCTGGTTTAAAATTGAGAAAAATATAAAATAGAAAAAAAGTCTTTAGTATCTCTCTAGATAACTTCTTTAAAACGAAATAAATTTTTTCTAATCTACCTTTAGGCCAACCATAATATGATGGAGGTTTCACTGCTGGAGGAACCCTATATACGATGATGCCCTCCTCATTATTTACAACTTTTTCTTTTTTGTCTACTTTGTTAGAAACAACCACTATTTCGTGACTTTGATTTTGAAAATAGTTACACATCTTTTTGAGAAATATTTCCCCTCCTCCTACAAAAAAGGGTAGAGTAGCTTCAGAATAAATAAGTATTTTTATTATAACCACCGAGTACTTACAAACATTTTATATATGTATCATCACACTTAGATAGTGTCTAAAGGTTAAAGAATGAACAATAATAAAAACATATTGGTAGTTGTTCCATATAGTCTTTCATATTCTTTTCACGGTAATTCAATAAGAGTAAAAAACATGATTAATGGCTTAAGATCCAAAGGAGTTAACGTTAATACCATCGAATATGATTTACCATGGATAAGAAATATTGCAAAGGAATATAGAGTGAAAAATGATATAGTTTTTCTTTCAGCTTTGTCTAAAATAGTATTTGGATTCTCATTTTATGATTATTATTGTATGATT
>JAGGXB010000085.1 GCA_021163245.1 Thermoproteales archaeon | reverse complement strand
GCCAATCATGAGGAACACGAGCATCAATCTTCAAAATCGGCTCCAACAACGTCGGACTAGCACTCAAGAAACTAGCAAAAATCGAATTCTTCGTAGCAGGCATAATCTGAGCAGGACCACGATGAGCTGGGTCTTCGTGAACTTGTGCATCTGTTAGGACGACTTTTACTCCTCTTATTGGTTCTTGTGCTAGTGGGCCTGCTTCTACGCTCCAGTTGAATCCTTGGATTATTGTTTCTCTTATTTCTCTTAGGTATTGTATTCCTGTTGTCATGTCGACTAGGATGTTTAGGCCTTCTGATATTTCCCATATTCCTCTTGCTTCGTCTGCGTCCCATCCTGCTTGTTCTCTTAGGATTCTTGCTCTTTCTCGCCAGTCTTGGCCTGCGTAGACTTTTCCTGATTGGAGTAGTTTCATTGTTTCTTCGTTTAGTGGCTCTACATAGAAGTAGAGTCTGTTGTGTTTGTTGGGTGATTTGCCTTCGAATATCTGGCCTTTCTTTTTTACTGTTTCACGGTATCTTACTACTGGTGGGCTTGTTACTACTTCTAGTCCTGTTCGCTGTTTTAGGTCCCATAATGTGATTTCGAGGTGTAGTGTTCCCATTCCGCTTATCAGGTATTCTCCTGTTTCCTGGTTGATGTAGACTTTTAGTGTTGGGTCTTCTATGCTTAGTTTTCTTAATGCGTCTACTAGTTTAGGTAGGTCGCTGCTACGTTTTGGTTCTATGGCTATTGTTACGACCGGCTCGCTTACATAGGCCATTCTCTCGAAGGGCTGCATTACATCTTTATATTTTAAGTCTACAAGAGTTTCTCCTGAACGAGCCTTCTCCAATCCGAGTAACGCAACTATATTGCCTGCAGTTATTGCCTCTGTACGCTCCCTGTAAGGCCCCATATAGAGACCGACTTGGAGTATTCTCCCATTACTCTTAGCGTTCACTAGCCAGACTTCGTCACCAGTCCTTATAGTTCCACTGAATACTCTTCCCGTAGCTACAAAGCCTGCATGCGGATCCACGTTAACCTTGCTTACCGCGACAACTGTCGGGCCGTCTGGATCACATTCAATCATGGCTTTACCTATCTCGCTGTTTAGGTCACCGTGCCATAGGTGTGGAATCCTGTATTTCTGTGCCTGTCTAGGATTAGGCACATGTTCCACAACCATGTCTAGCAACGCTACATATAGTGGGAAATCTTTCGCAAGCTGATCAACATAGCCACGCTCATATGCGTCAACGATATAGTCAAACTTGACACCCTTCTCAACGACAATAGGGATAGTCATACCCCATTTATGAAGTGCACTACCAAAAGCAACCTGCCCCTTCCTAAAATCAACCTTCCACTTATCCTTAAACTCCTTATCAGCATACAACTCAATAAGATTATTAAAATCACGGACAATCTCAACAAAACGCTGCTGAATCTCCTTCGGACTAAGACGAAGCTCCTTAATCAGTCGATCAACCTTATTAATATAGAGAAGAGGCCTAACATACTCACCCAAACCCTGACGCAAAACAGTCTCAGTCTGAGTCATAACACCCTCAACAGCATCAACAACAACAATACCACCATCCATCATACGCAGACTCCGAGTAACATGGCCCGTGAAATCGACGTGTCCCGGCGTATCTACGAGGTTAATGACATACGGCTTACCCTGCCACTCGTGGTAAAGTGAGACGTTCGCAGCCTTAACCGTCATCTGCCTCATCTGCTCAATAGGCACGTAATCTAGTGCTAGTGCTTTTCCTGCGACTTTGGGGCTTAGCATTCCTGCGCCCATGAGTAGGCTGTCGCTTGTTGTTGTTTTGCCGTGGTCTACGTGGGCTAGTGTGCCTATGTTTCTTACTTGTTCTATGTTTTTCATTATTTTGACGATGTCTTCTACTTGTTTGAATCTTACCATCGTTTTCACCAGTATTGACTTTATGATAGAATTTTTTAGGCTATATATAGTTTTTCCGTCTGAGTTCTTTATTATAGGTAATTATTTTCTTTTGTTTTCTTATTTTATGTATATATACGTGATATTTAGATAAGAACGTTGGATTTTTATATTTTCATAGTTTATTTAGTTAAAGTTTGTTTAGTTTAGTGATACATATTGTTAATTTTAATAATATGGTTGGAGTATTAGAATTATATAACAATAATTTTTAATGTGACAAAATGGGGCAGTTCAAAAAGAGAATAACGATGGAAAGAATAAAAAACAGAATTAGGTTAAGAGAATATCTTCATTGGAGATTTAAGATTCTAAGAGATAATATAGATAAAGAGATAGAAAAACTGGATGATTTAACAAGGAAAAAGCTAGATAGAATTTTTAACTATATTAAAGATGAAAAATTGCGAATATATTTAAAGGAGATAGTGTTAGAATCATTTAGAAAACATGGAAAAAATTATGCAAGGTTAGTTATCGATGATCTATATGAAAAATACCTCCGGAAAAGTAAATATTTCAATTTATGGTTAATAGCATGGAAAAAGGCATTAAAATTCAATAGAATTACATTTCCAGCTTTAGCTGTATTTCCTAAGGTTAACAAATTTTTAGATAGAGATTTTTATCTGCGGATAAGTAAGAGAGTTGTAAAAAATATAAACATTCGGGAAGGTATGCTTGTTCATGTTAATGTAGGAGACACTTATTTTTACGGTGTTCTTACTAAGAAAAATAATGAATACAGGGTTTATATCAAAAAACAGTTGTTGAAGCTTATTAAATATCAAGGTTCAGACATCAAACATTACTTATCTAATAAAATAGAAAGAATATATTTAATAACTATAGATAACAAGGTTCGGTTTTATGATAAAATACAGGTAGCCAAGGCTAAAAATGACTACCAGAAGATTTTGTTTATACCATCAGTTATTGTTAAAAAGTTTTGTATACATGAGAATAAACTTGTTTATTTGAAACTTACTTCTCCAGAAAAAGTAAAATATAAGATAGTTAGAAGAATAGAAGAAAAAGAACGGAGGGGAGGGAAGGCATATTATATAAGGTTAACTAGAATACCTGCAGGCTTCTATCAGATTGATGTATATAATATAGATGCATTATTAAAGGATATATTCAGTAGACAATTAAACTTTATGGGAAAGAATATAATAATAGATAAAGTTAATGTTTATAAGCCTTCTAGAATAGGGAAATTCACCTATAAAGTCGGTACATTACATTTATGTTTAGGTAATCTAGAGTTATACTCCAATATTATAGTGAATACTAAGAAAGAATTGATAGAAGTAACTCATAACATAGATGATAAGACAGAGTTAAGGATCTCTATTAATTATAACTCTTTTTCATATAAGGG
>JAGGXB010000146.1 GCA_021163245.1 Thermoproteales archaeon | reverse complement strand
TTATTGCTTGGTATAAACTTGAATGCTAATAAGGGGTTATGATACTCTAAGGTTAATCTAGGTATATTTGCGTCTCTCCAATCTCCTTTATGAGTTACGATCGAGTATTCGAATTTATGTTTAGTTTTTTCCTCATATCCTTTTATGCTTTCTCCTTTATATTCAAATGATGTGGATTTAAGTATGCTTAAAGCTAAAGTATTATCTACCACATTATTCCCAGGTATTCCCTTGTTTAGGAGAGTAATGCCTTTTTGATTATCAGAATAATCTATCCAGTTTTGCGTCGGGTATTCGCCTTCATCACGCTGTATTGCGCCGAATGGTATTTCATGCCATATCTCGCCCTTGTTTATTGACGTGGGGAATATTACTCTAAGTCTATAATTTCTGCCTTTTGGAAATATGATGGTTTCAAAATCGATTCTTGGTGTGAAACTATAAAGGATTATCTTAGAATTTATCTTTATTCCTTTCATATTACTCCATGATGTTGCCTCTATTATCGTTCTTAAAGGTCCACACTCTTTAACAAATGTTCCTATTACTTCATTTTTTGAATATAGTACTTTGTTATTATCTTCTTTCCTAATAGGAAATCTTTTTACCTCTGAGTACATCTTGTTTGGTAGACATTTCGTATCATATTCATAGAGATCCCCATTATCTATTTCCCAGACAATATTATTTGCCCACGGTTTCTCTTTATCGACAAAATCTTCTCCGATTCGTTTATCATATATTTTTGATAGGATACCACCATAGAGAGGAAACTTAATTATATGAAAGGGAGTTTCAACAATGTTTTCGCTACATCTTATACAATTATCAGTTTTAATTGATGTTTTGGTTTCAACTATATAAAATGTTTTATAACCTAATGGTGGAACGTTTTCAGCTAAAAATAATAGTTTTAGCTTTACTACCTTTCCATTTTCCGTTATCTTTTCTATTATTTGGATGGGTTGTTCTTTGCCATGAGAATCTATTATCTTTAATTGATTTCCATTTTGCGGTGCAACCTCTATCTCTAATATATCTGTCCTTGACCATGGTAGATTATTAAATACTAATATTCCTATATTTTTTCTACTTGTGTTAATGTTCTCTGCTATAAATTTTAGATTATTTTCTATTAATTCAGATAGAAGATTATTAGCTTCATGGTATCTAGTTAGCGTTCGTTCATAAACATTATCTATGTGACATCCACAAATAATGTCATGGAATTGGTTGAATAGTATTTTCTTCCATGCATGCTCTATTTTATCATTTTCGTATATTTTTCCTAGTAGCCATGCCAAAGTTGATGTTTCTTCAGCTAAAAACGCTTTATTTTCAAGTTTACGGTTCTCTTGGATTACCTTTATACGTGAACCATATGTTCCTTGAAAAATAGGATTAAATTCTCCCTTGAATGTTGATAGTTTTGTAT
Source organism: Thermoproteales archaeon (assembly GCA_021163245.1). Taxonomy (GTDB): domain Archaea; phylum Thermoproteota; class Thermoprotei; order Thermofilales; family Thermofilaceae; genus JAGGXB01. The sequence continues at coordinate 6,940 of JAGGXB010000146.1, read as the reverse complement.
AGTCTATTTTTTCTATAAGTTGAGAAGGTAATATAGGTTCGAAAACTACATCCTTATAGATAAAATTGTTTTCTTCTAAAAGCTTATATATTTCTTTTCTAGGTTTTGCAAAATCTCCTCCACATGTATAAAATACCATGTTATTATCTGAACTATTAGAGATTTCGATAAATGTATTATAGAGATATTCTAGAATTTGGTCTTTAAGAAAAACGGGTATATCATATCCTTTCGGTAACCAAATTGCCAAAACCTTTGATCCATCTAATGCTTCCCACACAAATTCTTGTTTGGTGTCTTTTAAAGCACCTCTCGAGAAAATGTACAGGTTTATTCCGGTATGCTTACATATTAATGGTATTTGCGCATTTTGTCCGAATACATCGATCATCCATAGTGTTGTTGGTTCTGTACCAAATTTTTCTTTCACCCATTTTTTGTGGTAAAGTATTTGTCGGATTAATGATTCTCCAGAAGGAAGATTTGTATCAGACATAGCATACATTCCACAAACTATTTCAAGTTTGTTGTTATTGATGAGCCGTTTAATGTCTTCAATTTTTTCAGGAAATTTTTTAAAGAAGGGTTCGAGGAGAACTATTTGATCAAGAATAAATTTAAAGTTTCTATATTTTTTAGACATATTAATATATTCTAAAACTCTTTGAAATCCTATCTCTAAATAATTCTCATATATATCTCTGTACTCTGAATCAAAATGGAAATGGAAGAGGAAATAAACACTTAGCATTGAAAAAACTATTTCTTTTAGAAATATAAAATTAACACTTCACTAATAGTTGGACGGATTAAAACTATCCATTTTTTATTATGTTAATTAGATAATCATAATATATGTAAAAAGGGGTACACTAATATGGATTATATACTTTCAATAGATCAAGGTACAACTGGTTCTAGAGCAGCTATATTTGATAGAAATGGGTCTCTTATTGCTTATTCTTATAGAGAACATAGACAAATATATCCTAAGCCTGGATGGGTTGAGCATGATCCTTTAGAAATATGGAATAATGTTAGAATAGTTATAAAGGAGGTCATTGCGAAAACAGGCATAGAGCCGAGACAGATAAAGGCTATAGGTGTTACTAATCAACGTGAGACAACCATATTATGGGACCTTAATAGTGGTAGACCACTGTATAATGCGATTGTATGGCAGGATCGAAGGACGGCAGATTACGTGGACGGTATCAGAAAAAGATATCTTGAAATAATATATAGGAAAACTGGTCTTTACCCAGATCCCTATTTTTCAAGTACTAAAATATGGTGGCTCTTAGAAAATGTTCCCAGTCTTAGAGAGAAATGTAAGAAAGGTGGGGTTGCCTTCGGTACGATAGATACATGGATTATCTGGAACCTTACAAGAAATAGTAAAGAAAATCTTACGCCTGAAAAGAGAGGTGCGCATGTAGTAGATTATTCGAATGCATCTAGGACTATGTTGTTTGATATCAAGAAACTAGAATGGGATGATGAACTTTTAGAAATTCAAGGTAATATTCCTAGTGAAATATTGCCTTTACCGGTTCCGTCTTCTCATATCTATGGATACACTGGCTCTAAAATTAGCAGGGAATTGTTTGGTGGTTGTGAAATACCTGTTTCAGGGGATGCTGGTGATCAGCAGGCTGCGTTATTTGGACAGGCTGGTTTTAAGCCAGGCGTGGTAAAATCTACTTACGGTACAGGTAATTTTATTTTGCTAAATATTGGTAATTCTCCAGTTTGGTCAAAGAATAAGCTTTTAACAACGATTTACTATTCCCTAAGTAAGGGTAAGGCTGTCTATGCACTAGAAGGCAGTATTTTTGTTACTGGTGCAGCTATATTATGGCTAAGAGATGGTTTGAAAATAATAAAGAGATCAAAGGAGATTGATACTCTGGCTGAGAGCGTGTCTAATACACAAGGTGTATATGTTGTTCCTGCTTTTGTTGGTCTTGGTGCACCTTACTGGGATATGTATGCGAGGGGACTGATTATAGGTATTACAAGAGGTACTAGAAGGGAGCATATTGCTCGCGCCGTTCTTGAGTCTATTGCTTATCTTAACAGGGATGTTATTGAAGCGCAGGAAAAGGATACGGGTATGAAAGTAAATGTTCTAAAGGCTGATGGGGGTGCTTCTAAAAGTGATTTTCTAATGCAGTTTCAGGCTGATATTCTGGGTATTGATGTTGTTAGACCTATTATACCGGAGACTACTGTTTTAGGTGCTGCCTACCTAGCTGGGTTAGCTGTAGATTTTTGGAATAGTCTTGAAGAAGTAGAAAGGCTTTGGAAGCCTGAGAAAGTATTTAAACCGAAAATGAATAAGGATCAAAGGGAGAAATTATATCGTGGCTGGAAAGTGGCTGTTAAAAGAGCTCTTAGATGGGCAAAAGAGATACCATGGGCTTATGGATATTAGGCTGATAAACTACTTTTTTGGGAAGATATCACGAACATTGCTAACGATATTAATGTGATAAATGCCATTACAATATATGCCTGGTTGAATTTAAATGTAAGATAATATAAATTCTGTTATTATTGGGCCAGATGCCTGTCCTATATCCTTTATTGTTTCTAATGCTCCTATTGTTGCGCCATAATATTCTGGCGGTACTATTTCTGATGCTAAAGGTGTCAATGAAGCTGTGCTAGAGGATACTCCTAGAGCAAAAATAAGTATTGAGAACATAACTAGATAATAATTATTGGTCATGCTTAATAGTATTAGGGATAGAACAATTGTTAATAGACCATAGATTATTAGTTTTCTTCTACCGAGTTTATCTGATATTCTTCCCATGAATGGTTTCGTAATCGCTATTGTTAATATTTGGAATGTGAAGAGTATACCTATTTTCCAGGTCTCAACAGATAATTGTTTTAGATATAGTGGTAGAAATGTTTCTAGTCCTTGCATGGAGAAGTACGCTGTGGCATTTATAAAGCCAAGTAGAAGAACACTTTTTTCAAAGAGAACCCTCCATGAACTTATAGATTTTTCTTTTTCTATGATTTTATCAGCTGAAGGTGTAAAAAACAGTAAGAGGAAAGCTATTGTACCGATTATTCTACATAATATATATGTGATTGAAAAACTCCTATTGCTATTGTATAGCCTGCAAGACTTGGTGCTAAAAGTCTACCTATCAGTGTAGCAGATGAGAATGTACCCATTTTTTCTCCTCTATCCTTGGCATATACATCAGCTATAACTGCTAATGATACAGGTGTAAAAACTGCTGTAGCTATGCCATGATATGCTCTTATAAGTGCTAATGTTATGCCATTTTTAACAAATAGGTACATGAAGGGTGATGTAGCAAAGAAGAACCCGGATAAAATAAGCATTTTCTTTCTTCCATAGGTATCAGATAGTGTGCCTGCTATAAAGTTTACAAATATTCCAGTTATAGTTGAAGATGCAGCTACTAGTCCTATCTCTACGTTTGTAAGTCCAAGACTTTGAGCAAAAAGAGGTAGCGTGGGTGATTTAGACATCGTAGAGCTTGTTATCGCAAAGAATCCTGCAATTGACATAAATAACAGAAAATATGTTTTCTTCATATAAGACACATATAAAGCTTTTAACTGATTCATATTTTAACGTTATTATCATCTTACTTTTGTGTATGATACATCGAGGTCAATTGTAAACTTACAGGAAAAAGTAAATAATCTCATATTTTCAAAAGAGATTCTCAATGAAATAGTTTCAATCATAAGAAGACGTTATCCTATAGAAGCATGTGGCTTACTTCTCGGTAAGATCATAGGAGATAATGCGTATATTCTTAAAGTTGATGAGTTAAAGAATGTTTTGGGTTCGACTGATTCCTTTTGGATAGATTTAAGAGAATGGATGAATAAGATCTTAAAGTATAAAAGACAAGGCTATGAGTATATAGGCATATTTCATTCTCATTATAGGGGAAATGTTATTCCCTCAATGAATGATCTAGAGAGAATGATAGAATGCCCCGAGGAGATATGGATGATAATTAAGTATACTTCTGAAAAGGTTGAATACGCTGCTTGGAGACTTGACGATAAGAATTTTGGCTTGTATAAAATCAATATCTTTATAAAATAATATCTTGTTAATCTAGTTTCGTCTTTGATAGAGATACGATATACAAGTCTTTTTTCTTGAATTTTTCTATAGCATCTCTCACTGTTTTAATTTTTCCTGTTAAAACTATAACATTAAATCTGTTTAAAAGCTCTAATGCTCTTATACTCAAAGATTGGGTGATCACATAATTTATTTTTTCTTTTTTAACAAGATTAATTATCAATGTGTCAGATGATAAAATATGCGGCTTAACAGAATATATTTCATTATTTCGTAATTCGATTTCAGTGAATACCTCTGCATCTTTCCAATGCGGATAAACTTTTGCATCTAGATTTCCCGGCTTGTATGCAGGAATTAATACTTTAACTGTACCCAATATTTTCTCACCTTATATGAATATTTTTATTAGCATCCATAAGGCAGCAATAACAAGAATTATAGAAAATCCCTTTCTCAGTTTTTCTTCTTTAATCTTTACGTGGATTCGAGAGCCTAGTTGCGAACCCAATATGACCATCAATACCAGTTTTATACCAAGAGATAGATCAAATCCTCCCCTGGTTAGATGGCCGATAAAACCCATAGATGAAGATATTAAAACTAAAAAGGTATTTGTTCCCATAGCTATTCTTAAAGGTACACCTCCAAATAAAGTACATATCGGTATTATCAGTCCTCCACCAGATATGCCCGACATGCTTGCCATAAACGACGCAAGCAATATGGGAAAAACAATATATAGCAGATTGACAGTGTATGTTATCCCTGCTGCCTCTCTTTTCCATAATCCAATTCTCCAATGTTTTATTGTTAAATTGTAGTTTCTATATAAGAGATATGAGGATATAAGTAAAAAACAGGAAAACGAAAGTTTAAGATATATTTCAGGTATTTTATAAGATAGTACACCTCCTAGGAATGAAGATAATGCGATTATAGAGCCTAGAATAATAGCTAGCTTCCAGTCAATAAGTCTATGTTTTTTATGGTATATTAAGGTCATAGATAGTCCTTGAACTACTATAAGGAATAGACTTATTCCTGCTGCAGTATAATAGTTAATCGGTAAGAAAGTTAGTATTATAGGTAAATAAAAGTCTCCTCCTCCTCTTCCAAACATAGAAAATATAAATGATGTTATAAATATGCAGAGCAAAACTATAGATAGCGTAAGCTCCATAAAATCACCAACCAATTTTTCTTTTCCATCCGTTTCTGTGCCGATGTCTTCTTCTGAAGCAGTGAGTATATCCTGTAAACTTGCTGTGAAAAGCTGGTACATAGTTTACTCTCGTTGTATTCTTTTTAGGTTGGAAATTTGGGCATGCTGGAGCATTAGGAGATACATTAATATTATATAAGAGACATTTTCCATCTGAATAATTTATACAGTTTCCATGTATCTGATTAGTTGTCATATTTTTGTGCAATAGAACAAAAATATAAAAATATTTCTATATAGCTAAATGTATATTTTAGATATTTGATATACTGCTTTATCCTTTATACTGTTAAGGAATTAATTTATTATTTCACCTAGCTATATTTATTCTGGTAGAGTATATGAGAGATTTTGATAACAGTTTACTTAGATCAATTTCTAAGGAAAGAAATGTTCCCATAGTTGAATTTCTTCTCAACACATTTTATAATCAACTCGGTGATCCTATAACGATCCTCGGAGTTTCTCCAATATCAAAACATATTGTTAAAGGAGCATTATTGGCAGCAAAAGAGTGTGATGCACCTATGATGTTTATTGCTTCTCTTAATCAGATAGATTATGATGGGGGATATACTGGATGGACGCCAAAAAGCTTTACTAAATTTTTGGAGAATGAAGTTAAAAGACTAGGAATTGTGTCTCCGATAATTCTTGCTCTTGATCATGGCGGTCCATGGCTGAAGGATTTGCATATTCAAAGAGGATATAGTTTTGAAGAAGCTCTAGAATCAACATATAAATCCATCGAATCTGCGATAATTGCAGGATATGATGTTATTCATATAGATACAACTGTAGATCCATATACTATTAGTCTTTCTACTGAGATCGTTGCTAGAAGAACACTTGATTTGTTAGAATTTGCTGAAGATGTTCGAAAAAGTCATGATATTTCTTTAATCGATTATGAGATTGGAAGTGATAGATGGAAATACAAGGATGAGAAGCATTCTAGTGAACTAGTATCATTGATTTTGAAAGGTCTTAGGAAAAGAAAGTTAGATAAGGTTAGAGTAATTTTTATGGTAGGCGATGTAGGTACAAAGGTTATTCCAGGTAATTTACTCAATGTAGAGAAGGCTAAGAAGCTTGTCAATGTTGCTTCGAAGTATGGACTTTATTTGAAAACTCATTCAACAGATTATGTTACTAACCCAGAAGTTTTCCCTATGATTGGAATCGGTGGTGCAAACATAGGACCTATGTTTGCTGACATTGAGTATAAAGTTGTAAAAGAACTTGCAATTAGAGAAAAAAACCTTTATGAAAAAGGAGAAATAAGGAAGTATTCTGAGATATTAGAGAATTTGTACAAATCGATATTGGAAGATGGTAGATGGAGGAAATATTCTAAAGTTGACCTTGATAAACTTGACGAAGATAAAAGAGAGTTGATTTTAGGTCTTTGTTCAAGATATGTTTGGTTTAGGATAAATTCAAAATTAGATGAGATGATTAGGAATCTGAGCGATGCTGGCATGGATGCTGAATCAATTATTGTGGAAGAATTGAAGAATATTATTATTAAATATCTGAAAAGTTTTAATCTTTGTTTGATAAATAAGAGATTTAAAAAGATGTTTTGAATATTTTTTATTTTTAAATAAAAAGCTTATATA
>JAGGXB010000053.1 GCA_021163245.1 Thermoproteales archaeon | reverse complement strand
TTGTCCAATTAATAAAAGATATTAATGGCTCAATCATTGTAACAATACCTTCCGATCTTTCAAGAATAGTTGTTAAGAAAGCAATTACCTTCTGTAGAAGATTAAAGGTAAATATTATAGGTGTGATCGAAAATATGAGCGGATTTACGTGTCCAGAATCTGGAAAAACCTACTATATTATGGGAAAAGGTGCCGGTGAAAAGATTTGTAAGGAAATGGACGTTAATTTTCTAGGTAATATTCCTTTAGATCCTAGGATTAGTGAAACAATAGATCAAGGAAAACCTTTTCTAACAACTTATCCTAATATAGAAGTGTCAAAGAAGATAGTAAATATAGCTGAGTGGATTATTAAATATTTAAAAGCTCAAGAGAATGTAAATTAGATCTTTATCTTTTCAATAAGGTCTTGTAGAATTTTATATACATCCATAGCATTTTTCCTATTTACTATAAAAATAGTGTCTCTATGACAGGATATTATTTGCGAAATGTTTATTTTTCTTATAGCTAGTAGCGAAGTTAGATAAGCTATCACTCCAGGTGTAAATATAATTTTTTGAGGACTTGTCAAAATGACAGCTGATTGATTCTGAAGCATATATAGCATTGATTCCTTAGGAATTATTTTCAGTATCTCTTTAAAACTTTCGTGATCACTCATTATTGTTATTTCACCTATTCCCTGAGTGAAATGATAAAATCTAGATTTTTCAAAAATTTTAAGTAGAATTTCAAGTTGTCTAAATGTAAGATGTTTTACCGTTATAACATTAATTTTATCTATAATAGTTAAGGTACTATTTGATACGACTTCTTCCACTAAATGATCTGTGTTTATTTTTTGTTTTCTTATTTTCTCTGCCTGTCTTATTAATGAAATCTTTAAGGTGGATGTTTTTATTTCTCTATTTTTTACATGTTTTTTTATTTCTTTATAAAGGATTCGTGATAATGCTGAATAGTTAGCGTATCCCTTTATCATTGCTTCAATAATGCAAGGTTTCATGAAAATAATATCCTTAACAATGGATGAAATACTCTCATTATTTTTCATACTAATCATCTAATTTTGCTCTATTAATCAAGAATATTAATATTATCATGTTTTTACTTTTTTTGAAAAAAATCTATGTATGGTTTATTTTGTATAATTTTTTTTCTTTGAATATTTTTTTCATAATAAGCCTAATGTAATAAACAATAATTTGTTAAAAACACAAAACTTAAATATATCAGTTTTCTTTTTAAATCTGGGATTTATATGTTATCTAATTTTGGGCCCAAATTAACAAAGAGTGAATATGAAATTATTAAAGCAGTTCCACAATCACTAAACTATACGCAGGTTGCAGAGAAGACGGGATTCAGCGTAGCCTATGTATCCAGGAAGCTGAAAGCATTAAAGGAGAAGGTAACGATACATGGAGTATTCGATTTTGACATAATGGGATTAAAGGAAATTAAAATCTTGGCTGACTACGATAAAGACTTTGTTCAGAAAGAGGGAAAAATCAAGATACCATTCATAACTGGAGTTTATCATATAGTTACTGGAAAAAAAGACTATTTATGGATTGAGGCATATCCGCCTAAAAATCAGGTAGATTTCTTTATAGAGGGATTACAGTTAAAAAACTATACTATTTATGAGGTTGGTGAAAAATTCGTATGGATGCCAAACAAAGCTTTACTAACAGAGTATAGTGGTGGATATATTTTTGGACACATAGAAAAAATAACTGAGATAATAAGTAAGGTCGATGTGTCACAGCCCAGAGCTACAGCTGGAAGAGTTCCCGATGAAGTTGATCTATGGTTGATAGCCAAGCTTATGAAGTATCCTTTCACAAAAATATCTAGAGAAGCTGAAAGAACAGGTGTAAGACAACAAGTTGCGTCTTATCATTTAATAAGACATGTAAAACCATTATGGCTTTATAATACTGTAACACTTAAATTAGATCCAGATCTTATACCAACTAAGCTTCTATATTTCAAAGTTGAGAATCCGGAATTTGCTGTAAAGTTTGCGGCTAGCTTAACACATACACCTTATATAATAGAGTCATTTGTTGTAGGAAATGAAAAGAATTTGGTTATAGCTTATGCTACTATACCTGGAGGATTAGAAATGAGACTAATAAGGACCTTGAGAAACATTGATGAAGTACTCGAATTTGATGAAATAGGTGCGATGGAAAAAGACGTTATGTTAAGATACACTATTCCTTTCGGAAAAATAGTCGGTGGAGGAAGATGGATAATGGATGGATTTTATCAAGCAATCCGTGCATTATCTTCACCGAAAGCAATGGAAAACTATAAACCGTTCTACGATATTCTTCCATTAGTCAACGAATAAGCTTATTTAAAAAACCACCTTTCCTCTTTCATATACAGCTTATTTATTTGACTTTCTCTACAATTTTTCCATTCAAGACCACGTATAATGGCTATTGGAATACCTTCAGCACCATTACCTTTTACCAATTCAGCAGCTGCTGCTATTTCATCAATTAAAGCTATTTTTTTAATTCTCAGTCTATATCCCTTTAAGTCTAATGTACCCCTATAATCCTTATATAAACAAACGTTATAAACACCTATTGCCATATCTACTTGGCCGTTTCTAAATGGTCGTCCATAGGTATCAGTTATAACGATACCTATTTTCTTTCCAGTCATATTCTCAAGTTTCTTACCAATTATTCTCGCAGATCTATCAGGATCTTTAGGTAATAATATAACAATTTCGCTAGAACCAGCAACATTTGATCTATCGATTCCAGCATTAGCACACACAAGGCCATTTTTGGTAAGTGTAATAATGTGTCCCGGTAATGCTTTTAGAATTTTATCGCTCTCTCTAAGAATTAATTCGACAAGCCTGGGATCTTTTTTCGTGATAACGGATAATTTTAATGCTTTTTCGCTTGGAATTATTTTTTTTAAATCTATAATTCTTCCCTCTGCTTTAGATATAATTTTTGATGTTATAACTATTATATCGTTATCCAATATAGGTACTTTCTCAATTTTACAACTTCTTAAAATAATCTCAGCAATGTCATCACCTGGAAGAATTTCAGGTATAGTTTCAAGTCCAATAATCTCAATTTTTTTGGTCATAATGTATCTTCCACATACGAGTGTTGATAAAACATTTATCTCTTTTATTTAAATTTTTTACTTAATTTAAAAAATGTTAAATTAAAGTATTATTTATATATTTATTAAAATTTATTTTATAAAAACATATAAGAAAATAAGATAAGTATATATTTCTCATGAAGAGTTTAAATATTAAATGGTGAGAAGAATGTTCATGGATGAGGATGAAGATTGGGAAGAAGATGAGGAATGGGACGAAGATGAATTATTGGAGGATTGGGAAGAAGAATGGGAAGAGGAAATTTGGGAAGAGGAAGAGGACGATGAAGAATTTTAATGCTTATAAATTCAAAATTATAATTAAGCTTATTTGATAAGTTATTTTTATTATATTTTATATATATTCTTGACATAGGGTGTTATTATTTAATGAATGAAAAGAAGAATAATCGAGACGAGGATACTTCAGTGAGTTCTCCGGTTGTTGAGTTAGATATTGACGAGTTTGATACTTCAGGCTTTGTAAATTCCTTAGGTATTTCCCGATTAATCACTATAGATTATAAAGGTGATATTAAATACCATATTCCTGAGAATGCTTCGGAGAAATCTTTCAATGATTTGCAGAGAATAGTTAAAGTAATAAGAACAATATTTGGTGATATTGACCCATGGGTTATACTTCGAACAAATCTTAAAATTCTTCTTCTCATGAGATTAGATAGTGATGATAAAAAATACTATGCAATAGCTGAAATATATAATGATAAATTAACAGATGTAATAGATATATTTGTAAAATCTATTAAAGATGTTATATTA
>JAGGXB010000099.1 GCA_021163245.1 Thermoproteales archaeon | reverse complement strand
GTCCATAAATTAAGGGAGTGATAGTTTGGTTACACAAAGTGATATTGAAGTTATTTTTAATCTTTGAACTACAATACAAGTAAAGAAGAGAAAGATATAGTAAATTTTCTTTTAAAAAATATGGATTAAAGAGAAGGGAAAGTATATCTGAGTTGGCTAAGGATATTATGAGTAAAATTAGAGATAGAGATATTATAATAGAAAATTTTTAGGAAATATTCTTAATTTTGTACGACCATTTTCATTAATGTTAAGGGATATATACACGTTCTTAAATAAATATAAGGCTACAACCTCCACTAAAGCACATCTTTTTGAGTTTCAGTTTGAAGAGCTTCAGAAAAAGCTAGTTTTTGTATATCAAATTTTCCGAGAAAAACTATTGAAACTATAACGGAACAAAAAATTATAGAAGAAAAATATAAAATAGCCATAAGTGAGCTCTTCTCTTACCTCCCGTTTCCATCTAGTACGAGTTCTAAGAAGGTCTTTTATTAGCGGTTGTTGTTGTGATAGCTATAGCGTCTGTTGCTTTCGCTGCCTAACTAGTTCTTTTTTATGGATGGCAGATGCACATAAGCGACTGCAACGATCTTATCAATGTCTTTTTGTTACAAATTGATACGAGCTTTTATACCCAACATTACTCCCGCATAATTATTTTACAGATAATTTTTTAAAAACCTGTACACATGATTAACAACCACATTGTATTTTTATTTGAAGCATGGATGTTTAATCCTCTAGTTTGATTTCTGGTTTCATAATTGTAAGAGCTAATATTGTATCGTTTTCGATCATTTTATATTCATTATATCTATAGTATGCGAAGCTTTTTATTAGTGAGCTTAGCCTATAGGCATCGTTCCTGTATGTTAAAATCCTGTTGCGTATAGGGTTTTCGGTTTATCATTCCAGAAGAGTCCTTTTCCACATATGTCGTTTTGAAAGACTTTGTTTATAAGGTATTTTTCAGGTCTATATAGTCTAACATTCTCGACAATAGTATCTATTACCGATATGCTTTGACTGACAGGTATCTCAGAGATTCTTCTGCTAAAATAACCATATTTGTCTGGGTCAAAGTCCTAGAGCTTGATGACTCCTATTCTGAGAGCTTTGATGAAAAACCTTTTTGGAATGAATAAAATTTATGATTCCTTTACTGAACATGAGGCCTAATGTTCCAACAATCATTGAAATAAGTAGCTTAACATATCTTGCCTTAACATTGTAGCCGGGAGACATGAAGCCTCCGAAAAACAGTAATGGTTTAGGCGAGAAAGGTTCAGGGAATAAATATGTTAGAGCAGTGGAGATAAATGGGGTCTTTCTATAGATTGCTTATCTGGGCTTCCACTATAATCTCTATATAACATGTAAATACTCTGTCCATACCCTAATGGATTTTTATGTTTAGGAAACCTAAAATATTAAGGTTCAATTTGTTTCACAAAAATAAAAGTGTTAAAAATATATATTTTTCATATAGGATATTATTCCATTATCTCGTATAGTATTCGTCCCTCAGAGTTCTCCGGCGGCCTTATACCTAGTAGATAAGAAATCGTTGGAGCAATATCTATTAAGCGAATCATTTTCTTCAACGTTATTCCTCTTTTGATGCCCGGACCATTGATAATAAACATGGAAGAGTTTAAAAAGTCTTTAACCTTGACATTTGGGAGATAGTATCCATGTATACCCGTGATTCTCGATTGGTCTTTAACCAGCCATTCCTCTAAGTGTTCCTTTGTAGCCATATATGTGTGAAGGTCTTCTATAGGTCCGTGCCATATAGTGTATGGTGGATTCAAGAAATATACTATGTCTCCAGTTCTTTCATCCCCTAAACCAATATTAACAGATTCTTCTCTAGTAGTAATCATCGTAAATATTCTTTTACCTGTATCTGGGTCTCTCAAATTATAGAGAATATCACTTACCTTATTCCTCAAATCTTCATAATCTTCCTTATCTATGATACCCTGCGGGTCACGGCCCTTTAGATTGATCCACATCATCAAGGGTTCTATCCATGGAAAAACTGATGTCTTGCTCCAATCTACTAGACATGTATCATTAGTTTTTTTATACCTAAGTAACCCTTCATCCATGAGTATCTTCCTTATATTGATCACTCTCCATGCGGGAACAGCTGCATGATCTGAGACAAGTATAACCAGTGTTTCAGGTGTTGCAACCGAACGTAACATAAGCCCTATGAACTCATCAATTATCCTATATGCTTCAAGAAAATATTTTTCTACATACTCAGCTTTTTCTTCATTATAGTAGGGAAAACTGGGATCAAGATATCCTAGAAATCTATGATTTACGCCATCCATTAGATGGTAATGAAGATAACATAGACGCCATCCTATTTTCTTCTTGAAAAATGAAGCTATACGTGTAAGTCTATGAGCCTCAACTCTACTACTAACTAGATATTTGGCTTCTTCTCCAAAAATATCGTATTCAAGCTTTTCTGAAGGTTTTATTAAGATATCTTCCTCTCCTATATAATGAGTGTTTCTAACTAATTCTTCCTCAAAACCTGTAGGATCTATCCAACCACTAGATGTTATCACTTCGCTTCTCATAATCTTTATATAATTCTCCGTGATATCCAGAAGCTTGAGTTTGAACAAACATTTTGTAAGACCTTCTTTAATAGATATTCGCTGTCCTTCACTAGCCCTAATATTTACTTTTATCGATATCCAGTCACTCCATCCATCTTTCCTTATATTGATTCTCTTACCTTCAACAAAAGTATACAGTACATAACTAGTCTCGCTACGATCCAATACTAGCTTTATATAAGCTGAATTCTCAACAAATTTATCAATAACATTAACCATGAGATTTATAGAGCCTTCATCCTTAGAGAAATTGATAGTATATTCCCTTGAACTATCTAATATTCTGGGTGTAGATTCTGGCATAGGCCATGAATAAAGGCAAACATATCCGTTTTCCATTTTTCCAGGCCAGCCTGCAGGATAGTTTAGAACAAGTGACGGAATACCATGTTGATCAGCTTTATTCCATATGTATTCCGCTTTACAATATTTCGATAGCTGACCCCTAGATCTAAGCTTCTGTCCAAGTTCATAGGGCTCTCCTGGAATATGTATATAGAAGCTTGTAACGCCATGTGTAGCTGTGGTAGCGCCAGTAGCTATAGTTGTCCAATTTGTAGGTGTGTCTGTGGGTGGACATGGAAGAGCTTCACCAAACACACCATTTTCTATAAGCTTACCGATATTAGGCAGAAGGTCTAAATCATAATATTTCTTTATAAAAGAATGCATTGCTCCATCTAATCCTATAAGTAAAACATCCCTAATTGTCTTTCTCACATATCATGTTACGATCATTTAGTAATAAAACTTTGCTAACATCTCGATAACATTTAGCAAATGATATTAGGTTACATTTTTTAAAGTATTGGAAGATTGGATATATTATGAAAAGACATAATATTATAATTATAGGAATTGATACTCTTAGAGCAGATCACTTAAAATGTTATGGATATGTAAGGAATACAAGTCCCAATATGGATAAAATTGCAGGAGAAAGCATACTTTTTAAATATGCTTTTGCCAACGGTATACCTACACATCCTACATGGACAACTATCCTCTCCCTCATATACACAGCCACATCAATATCATTTGTATAATCCCTATTTCTAACGAAAGAACCAAACAAATAAGCAAACAAAATCCTCCTATCCCTTCTCAAAACCTCAACAACCTTATCAACAATCATCATAGACTTTAAAAAGTAATAACCAGAAAAATATGAATAAATGCTGCTAACTTAACCGTTTAATACTGGGGTCAAACTCAGTCCAGTAGGTGGAAAATACCCTCTTATTTGAGAAAGGGATGATAAAGATTTTTAACAAAGTAAAAAATGTCAAATATATTAAAGAGCTTATATTTTTTTGTCCACATCAAATTTTAAAGTGGCGGGTCACACAACAATTTATCATTATAAACCCCTTTAACACATCTGCGAGTTCCTCTTTCTTCAAACGTAAGTGAAGGATCTTTGTCACAGCAATGACCTGGGTTACAAGTTAATTTTATATTCTTGCTCTTTTAAATACATGGATTCATCAAGAACATCCTTAATTTTTATCTCAGATTCTCTTTTAGTTAAGGTTCCCACTTTTAGTAAAAATGAAGACTCACCTTGAAATAATAGCTGGTCAACGAGTAAAAGACTTCTCAATGGATTTTATAATATTCTATGGAAGAACTATATAAAGCGTTGAGATATAGTTGTTAGTATCGATAAAGCTAAACTAAAAATCGGTGAAAATATTAATACATTCGTTGAAAAAAGATTTTTAAACATGTAGTTAAGATTCTAATATTTTTGATTCAGATCCAAATGAAAAATTTTGCATTATAAAATTCAAACTGTTAAAAAATTCTAATTTCTTTTATAGAGATGACATGCTACTAAATGGCCGTCGCCTAAATCTATAAGTTTCGGCCTACTTTCAGAGCAGGCTTTAAACCTCAGTGGACATCGAGGATGAAATTTGCAACCACTTGGTGGATTAAGTGGATCTGGCACAGGACCTGGAAGAGGATTAAGGTCTTCCAATGGTTTTGTTATGGATGGAATTGCTTGGAGTAATGCTTTAGTATAGGGATGTTTTGGATCATAGAAGATTTGGCGAACAGTTCCAATTTCAACTATATTTCCCAAATACATGATAGCCATTCTGTCAGTTATCTCTGCCAAAGTGGCAAGATCATGTGTAATAAAAAGCATTGTTAGGCCTGTTTTCTCATGTATTTCTCGCAGTAGTTTAATGATAAATTTCTGTGTAAGAACATCTAGAGCAGTTGTTGGCTCATCCAATATAATAAACTCTGGATTTAATATAAAGCTAAGTGATGCCAACGCGCGTTGTCTCATACCTCCACTCATTTCATGAGGATACAAGTTTATAACCTGTTCGTCAAGCCTAAAGTCCTTTAGGAGCTTCTTTGCTATTTTAACTATTTCTTCTTCATTTTTATTACTTTCATGGTCTTTAACTGTATCGATAAAATGATCTTTTATTTTAATTACTGGATTAAATGAACTCATCGCACCTTGAAAAACTATGGATATTTTATCCCATCGAAATTTTCTCAATTCTTCGTTAGATAGAGACAGGATATCGATATATTCGTCATTTTGTTTAAATAATATCTGTCCGCTTTTTATATATCCATTTGGATCAACTAAATTAAGGATAGCATGGGCAAGTACCGATTTACCACATCCACTTTCGCCAGCTAATCCAAGAATTTCACCTTTGTATACATCCAAGTCTACATTGTCTACAGCTCTCAAGATACCTCTAGTAACCCGAAATTCTATAGTAAGACCCCTTATCTTTAAAATAATATCTTTTTCATTTCTTCTTTCTTTATTATTAATTGACACATATATCACCTAAATTTTCAAAAATATTTAAAAACAATACCCTAATCACCTATTTTATGACATGCTACTAATCTTCCATTAATATTTCTAAGAATTGGAGCTTGTTTCTCGCATATTTCAGTTGCTAATGAGCAACGTGTATGAAATTTACATCCAGAGGGGGGGTTCATTAGACTCGGTACTTCTAAACTTCTCAATTTTGGAAGTTCTCTCTTTCTTGCAATGTCAGGATCAGGTATCGGTACACTCATGATTAACGCCTTCGTATAGGGATGTAGAGGATTTTTAATAATATCTTCAGTGTTGCCGATTTCGACTATATTTCCAAGATACATTATAGCTATCTTATTTTTTCTTGCAAAGTATCTAGCAATAGCGAGGTCATGTGTTATAAATAGAACAGCTAAACCATATTCTTCACGTATCCTTAATAGGAGGTCTAATATTTCTATCCTCAAAGATGCGTCAAGCATCGATACAGCTTCATCAGCTACGATAAATTTAGGTTTCACACTGATAGCTCTAGCTATAGCTATTCTTTGTAGTTGTCCGCCACTTAATCTGCATGAGTATCTGTTAAAAAAATCTTCTGGTGGGACTAGGCCTACCATCTTTAGATGCTCTGCCACCATCTTTCTAGCCTCTTCTTTATTTCTAGCTATTTTGTAGTGTAAGAATGGGGGAATTAGAGCAGAGATAACGCTTCTCATAGGATTAATAGTTGTATAGGGATTTTGCGGGATTAACTGAGCATGTCTCCTGAAAATCTTGTATTCCTTTTTGCTTAATGACCAAATGTCTCTGTATTTCCCATTTATGTAATATAGAACTTTTCCAGAAGTTGGCTTTAATAACCCTAGCATTATTCTTCCAAGAGTACTTTTACCACAGCCTGATTCTCCAACAAGAGCCAATATATCATTTTCTTTTATTTCTAGACTAACATCTTCTACTGCTTTTATCTTCTTCTTTTCTCCAAACATAGTATGTATTTCAAAAACCATAGAGACGTTTTCAAGCTTGATAAGTGGCTTTGACATTACCATTCCCTCAACCTAGGATTAAATATTTTATCTATTCCATTGGCTAAAAATACTAAACTTATTTGTAATAGGATTATTGCAAACGAAGGAGCTAAGATATAAGTTGCCCCTGCGCCTGTTATGGTACCTACATAAGCCTGTGCCATATTTATCATGGCACCCCAATTACCTGGAGTCAGAGGTATTAAACCTAAAGCCATTAGTCCAGTATAACTATATATGGCGCTTACTGAACTCAGCATGAAGTTCATTGCTATATAAGGCATTAGATTAGGTAAAATTTCATAGAATATAATATAAAGTTTACTCAATCCTAAACATTTATCAACTTCTATAAATTCTTCATTTTTAATTGATAAAGTTTGAGCTCTTACGGCTCGAGCAAGTCCTGCCCAAGAAGTTATACTCAATACAAATGCTATTGTAAGGATAGTAATCGGGATCCCTGATTGTAGAAGCCAGGCTGCAATTACTATAAGAAGAGGAAACCCTGGAATTGTAAGAAAAATATCGATAACCGCTGTTATTATGGTATCTATTTTTCCTCCCATATAGCCTGCAATTATACCTACCACAGTTCCTATACCAACTGTTACGATACCAGCGGCGAATGCTGCTGTTAGAACATCTCTTCCTCCATGAACTAACTGAGCTAAAATGTCTCTACCAGCAAAATCTGTACCCAAAGGATGTTTCCATGATGGAGGTAAATATTTTTCCTCCAAATTTGGAGTAAGATCTAATGGTATTATCATAGGTCCAATAAGAGAAATTAGTATATATGCTATCAACATGAATAAACCGAATAGGGCTCGTTTATCTTTTGCTAATATTTTTAAGGGAATATAGATGTGCTCGGAAAGTATTTTCTCTAATGTTCTAAGCCTATCCACCATATGTACCACCTCTTTTAATTCTAGGATCTAATAATCCATAAAGCATATCTGCCAATAAATTGGATAATACTACAGTAATTGTGATTAGAAGAAATCCACCTTGTATCAAAGGATAATCTCGCCATGACATAGCTAAACCTATAATCTGTCCTATTCCTTGGTAAGCGAAATAAGTCTCTATGAAAACTGATCCTCCAAACATATATCCAAGAGATATCGCAAAACTTGTAAATAATGGTAGTACAGCATTTCTTCCAACATATGTCCTGGCAATACGGCCTGGCTTTAACCCTCTAGCCTCAGCGGCCATAACATAATCCTCTCCTAAAACCCTTATCGCACTACTACGCATGGCTAATGCCCATCCACCGAAACTAGTCAGAATGTATGCTAACATTGGAAGAAATGAATGGTATAAAACACTTGATATGAATTGTATGGATAAACCTGGCTCTATAGTTATGTCATAGCTATCTCTGGCTGGAAATATAGGATAATATATAGCTAAAAAATATAGAAGTAGAAGTCCTAAAATAAAATTGGGTGTTGCACGTGAAATTGAAGACAAGGTAGATAATAGGCTATCTAAAAATGTTCCTCTTCTGTATGCCATAAATATTCCCAATAGTATACCTATAGCAAAGGATATCGTCAAAGATACTGAGAGTAAAAAAGCTGTCCATGGAAGTCCATATAATAGTATTTCGAGAACGGATTTGTTTGAAATATAACTTTTTCCCCAATTCCCATTTATAAGGCCGAATAAATACTTAATGTACTGTAAAAATATCGGCTCGTTAGGAACTACATTATATAGGGCATAAACTGTATTTCTTGCCTCTATCTCAGACATTCCATATGTTGTCATATAGTAATATACCATCATGTCTATAAAATTTCCAGGCATTAATCTAATTAGGAAAAATGTTATCGTTATAACAATGTATATTGTGAAGATTGCTATTATGAGACGTTTTATAATCCATCTCATACTACATAAAATATATGAAACAAATAATAAATTTTCCTATTTTGGCAAATTGAGATACGATATACACATTATAATGCTTTTTAAAAAAGTATATAAATAAAATAGATATAAGAGACATATTAATATAATTTTTTAGAAAAAAGCTTAAATAAGGAAAATACCTATATTATAACATAAAAAAGGAAAAAAGGTTATAAATATGAACAAATTTATTAGATTGTTTGTATTTTTAGTGTTTTTCTTTGTTCTAATAGTACCGTACACTATGCCTGTTAAAGTCCAAGCTCAAGAGGAAGTAACAGAATTAAATATTCTTCAGTCATGTGATCCGCCTCCTCCACTTCGAATATATAACGTTTTCTACAATCCTAAGCCAACGTATTTAATTATTGAGCCATTGTTTTGGAGGAGTAGAGGAGAAAACAAATATTATCCTTGGTTAGCAACGGGATATAAGGAAGAAGATGTAGGTGATTTCCTTAAGGTTACAATTAGTCTTAGAAAAGGAGTTAAATGGAGTGATGGGAAAGAATTTACCGCACTTGACGTTTTGACTACATTCTGGTGTAAAGGTTGGGTTATGGAATGGTGGCCAATAACGAAATATATCGATCATATGGAGGCTCCTGATAAATATACAGTTATAATATATATTAGAAAACCTCCACCACTCCCGTGGAAGAAATGGTTCCTAACAGATACAAAAATAGTATCTTATGCACAATACGGCCAGTTTGCACCAGGCTTAAAAATACCAGGTAAAATACCACTTGAAAATGTCGACATAGATAATTTGAAGAATAAGTTACTTAACTATAAACCAGATAAATTTATCGGAACGGGACCGTATACCTATGCTTCGGAGTCTCAAACAGAATGGGTATATAAGCTAAGATCAAGTTATTGGGTCAAAGACTTAAAGGTTACTTGGAAGCTTGAAACATCCAAGGGAACATTTACCTTTGGAGGCGGTGTTCCAGGATACAAGTTGTTTGATAGAATTATTTGGCACAGAAGAATAAGTGATCCAGCTAGTTGGCCGCTTATAATGGCTGGGAGATTTGATTTTACATGGACTGGGATAACTGAAACTGTTTACAAAACTATGAAGAGCAAACCTGGATATACCGTTATTACAGGTTCATGGCTACATGGTCATGCATTATACTTTAACTGTAAGAAATTCCCATTAAAAGTTAGATGGGCTATAGCTTATGCTATAAACAGAGAAGAATACTACAAAGTGGCTGTTGAATGGGGGCCTGAAAGTATAAATAAAGTTGAATGGCCTGTTGCCATATCTCCTGTAGATGTTTCCCGGTGGCTTCCTAAAGATTGGTTAAATAAGTATATTGACAAATATGAATATAATCCAGAGAAAGCCGAACAATTGTTGAAGGAGGCGGGATATACAAAGAAAAATGGTGTATGGTATACTCCTGAAGGTAAGAAATTTAGTTTAAACATCTATGTTCCTGCTGGTTGGACTGGATGGGTACCTGGCGCTGAGAACATAGCTACACAGCTTAAGAAGTTTGGAATAGATGCTAAGGTTGTCCAATTTAGTTGGGGTATGTGGCATGATACAATACAAGTAAAAGGTGACTTTGATCTAGCTATAGACTTTTGGACATATGGACTTTATCATCCATTTGATAGTTATAATAGATTTTACGTTGCATATACTGTCCAAGGAAAAGGATTCCATTTCAATCCTGTTGTAGAGGTTCCAGAAGGTGTTTCAAAGTATCATGGAAAAGTCAATGCGACAGATCTAACATATAAACTTGCTGAACATCCAGACGATAAAGAATTAGTTAAAGCATTAGCATATATTACTAATCATTATCTCCCAGCATTACAGATGCTTGAAAAGAAGTTTGCACAGACAGTGCATATAGATAATATTCATTGTCCTATTGGATGGGACGTATTCCTATGGTATACGCCTCTACATATCGAAATGGGCAACAGTCCCTCTTTTGTATATGGCTTTATCATAGCATCTGGTCTTTGGCAACCGAAGACTTCTGAAAGTGTAGTTAAACCTACTGCAGCGGTGCCTGCAGGATTATCAGAGACTGTTAATGCTACATATAAATCTGTGGTATCTCTCGCAGAAGATGTATCTAGTCTTAAGTCTGAGATAGCTTCTCTATCAGACAAAATAGGAGCATTAAACTCACAACTTGGAGGTCTTACAGCTGCCATAGTAATTGAGGGAATTGCAATACTGGTGCTTGCAGTAGCACTTATTGTTACTTTAAGAAAGCCTAAAAAATAGTTATTTTTTAGTTATTATCTTTTTTTCCACTTTTCTATGTTTAAAAATTATATTCTTATTTAGATGTTTCAATTGATATTTTAGTGGTCTATATGGATCCAAGACTTGGAAGAATTGCGTTTAATATAGGAATATTTCTTTTATTAATAAGTATTATACCCTTATTTTTTGTTGAGAAAGGTTCTGCATCATATATAATAGGAATAGTTTCAACTGTTGTTTCCCTTATTTTTCTTTTAATTGTTATCTATGAAATCAGGAGAGAAGTTAAAAAGGAACTAAAAATCAAAGAGATCTAATTTTTTACATATTTGTACGGTATATGATTTTATCAAAGATGTATGTTATTTCTTCCAATCTATCTATTTTTTAATATAGATCTATTAAATCTTTCAATAAACTATATTGGTTTAAAAAGTCATAAAACTGATGATATTCCCATATACCTTGTGTCAGAGATTGGTGGTAAAAATGTGCTTGAGACCGAATTAGCGATTGGATAAAGCCAGCTGAGTAAAATAGGGATATCGTTTCCAGCATTATTAAACTTCTTAAGAATTTTTTATAATTTTTGGATATTACTAATAGCTGTTCCTGTTTTATACTGTTAGTAAATCCTATTGCGTCTTAGACTTTTTCTGACCTAAATGAAATAAGTGTCAGTCATTTTCTCTTTATACTCATTGTTATAGATTTTACGAACTTTACGGTGCTATCCAATAATATTATAATATAATTTTTCCCGCGTTTTATTCGGATTAATATGTTACATTCTATTTTCTCTATTAGATATCTATAGTCTGAAAAACCAAAAGTTCTATTGGACTACAGTCATATCAAACCCAACTATATCATAAACTTCTTTCTTAGCTATTTAGACATAGATGTTTCTTAGACCAACTATTATCAACCTTTAAGGCTAAGATTCTATAAGTCACGTCAACCATTGCTTGTACACTGCCAATATTTAAGATCATATCAGTGTCAAGAAGATGACAAGAAGCTAGAAATAACTCTAGTGTATTTTTATTTTTTGGCGAGATAAAAAATATTCTTTCAATTCTATCAACCTTTGCAGGAATAACAGCAATAAAAAGATTGAAATATATGGGGTCGTAAATGATTGCATCCAGATAATGATTGGTAAATTTTTAAAATAAAATGAGATTAAACGTATTGGGTATAGTGGATGAGGTTGCGAGCAGTAATTTGAGGGATATGTTTGTAATTGGGGAGGTAGTTACTGGTGTGACTACATGGGGGAGAACTATTGAGGAAGCTATTAGAAATTTGGAGGAAGCTCTTAGTCTGTATCTAGAAGAGATGCCGGAGATTGCAGAGGAATTAAAGCCTGTTAAACCTATTGGTGCGGTTAATGTCGAGATTACCTAAACTATCCGGTGAGGAAATAGTTAAAATCCTGATTAAAGAATTCGGTTTTGAAGTTTCTAGACAGAAGGGGAGTCACGTTGTTCTTAAGAAGTTTGAATCAGGTAGAAAGATCATTACAGTTGTTCCTTACATAGCTAAGTTAAGAGAAGTACTTTACTAGGTATTCTTAAACAAGCTGAGATAAGTAAAGAAGATTTCTTGAAAAAATTAGGAAAATAAATTTTTATATATCTTCTTCTATTAATTTAAACCCTATCAGTGTTCCAAGATCCTTTATTTTCTGACGAAGATCTCCAAATGTTACAGCTTTATGTATTCCATACTTATCAGGACTATAATATCT
>JAGGXB010000075.1 GCA_021163245.1 Thermoproteales archaeon | reverse complement strand
TCATATGTAAGAGAACTTGAATCTCCAGGTAACAGACTGCCCTACTTTGCTTTTAATCTATTATTTTGTCGTTTTCCAGATTTTATTTTTATATCTTTATAAGAAAATAATCATTTAGTAAAAATATATAGTTCTTTAATTATTTCTAACATTTTTTTATTTGGATGTAAAGATAATATTGACCTCAGTAATTCTTGGAGATATATCAATGGGAATCAATATTTTTTTAAAGCCGTTTTCCATCCATATCTCAAAATTATTTACTGTTTTATCCCTAACAAATATTTGTTCTAGTTTTTTGTTATTCATTTCTTCCGAGAGACATATCTCTATTATAAATCCATTTATTGTTTTGTAATTTTTATTATTTATCTTTATATTAATTTCTTTAGACGAAATTTCTTCAGTCAAAATTTCTATGTTATTTCTTATTCTCCACCAGTCATTTATTTCTGTTCCGGTCATTATAGGTATTTCATTTTCTTGAGCATATCTCAGGAAATATTCAAGCATTTCTAAACTGTCTTCAGTTGCTTTTCTCCAATTTTTAATTGCTCTCCATCCGGTTTCTTCAAACTTTTCTCCAGCACCTGCACCAGCAACCCAACCATGTATCTGATATGAACATAGTACATGGTTACCTGTATTTATCTCTAGGCGACGATTAACTATTTTAAACCATTCATTGCGGGATAATCTATGTCCATATTCAATCATGAGACGGTCAATATCGTCAGTTGTATCAAATAAAGGTATCTCAATTATGTTTTCAAAACGACCATATAATGGATTAAAGCCATAGTAGGGCAGTCTGTTACCTGGAGATTCAAGTTCTCTTACATATGAAGCATCTTTAGTCTCTTTTGCAGTTTGAATATACATGAATCTTGACCATTCAAAGCCAGCTTCTACAGCTTTTTGCCAAATGCCTGGATAATTAACAAGTTTGGTAGAACCATGTCTAGCCCAACCTTTGACTTGTCGCCCAACACGTTTCTCTAATTGTTTCTTTTTTAGTTTTATTGTCTCTAAGTCAACATAATCTGAGATATGTAGTGCTACATCGTGCTTACCTATGTTGTCCTTATCTAAATAGAATCTTTCGGGGCCGTCCATAAATGTGTGATGAGCATTGTAATGTTCACAAATTCTTTTTATTGTTTCAACACCTAGATCAGTTCCTCCACAGAGATCTGAATTTGTGGCTATAACAGCCTTTGGAATACTATTTCTTATTTTAGGCCAGTAATATTTCTTGACTAGTATCTGATTTTTGCTAACCCATTGTATAGAATGTATCATAAGTAATCTAATCGAGTCAGATGTACAATCAATAGGATAAGTTATCAGGTCTGAATCAGTTACGGGGTTTAAAGGGTTATTAATCTTAAATCTAAACCATCTTGCGGCAGGAAATGTAAACGTTACAACTCTAGTATCGTTGTCTTGAAATGCAAGTATAGAACCTCTTCCAGTTTTCTCTATTTCTGCGGGATGTAATGATTCAGCTAGAATATCGATATTTTTACTTTGACTGATAGGTTCCATTATTGGAAGATGTTTAATCTGAAATTTTTGTTCTTCTGGATATTCGAGCATGTGAGTTATCATATGGTTGCTATTAAGAATACTGATATAGTGTGTGCTCATTGTAAAGTCAAAAAATATCTCAGAACCTGAAAGTCCTTGAATAGATGCTAGTTGTGGAATCTTTCTTGTAGGAATAATTCTACCTATCTCTTGTCTAAACAACTTTGATGTGTCAACCCATCCTGTAACACCGTCAAAAACTAATCCTACACCTTGATTATGTGCTTCTTTTAAAGCTTTTTCTTGTTTTTCAGTAAAAAAAGGTTGATCTGAAATTACGATAACTTCAAATTCTTTAAGAATCTCTGGTCTCTCAAGATCTTTATCAGAAAGTTTTGTAAATGATAGTCCCTCTTGCTCAAGGATTGTTGACACACCATATGGTCCCCAATAATAATGATTTAGAGGGTCCCAATAGTGTTTTGCAAAGAAGTCTCTTGTAAGCTTTGAATAAAGAAGACCTATTTTCATATTTTGTCATCTTGCAAGATAATGAGCTTCGATTTTTTCTAAAGCTAAAGCTATATCCTCAATTTCTTTCTCAGAACAAGATTCATGTATTGGTAATGTAATAACTCGATCTAAAGCTTTTTTTGCATTTGGACATGAGTCATGATAATTGATTTCTTGTCCATAATAAGGACAGGTCCAAGGACACTTAGAATATCCGTAGGTATTTCTTTGTTTGATAAATCTATATTCGTACATTGGAGCTACGGTATATCTCGCACCACATGGTATCCCTTCTCCTTGCAAGGCATCTACGAATTTGTCAAGGGAAACTGTAATTTTTTCAAGATTTACAAAAAGTGGAAGAAACCAGAATGAAGGTTCTGTATTGTTTAATATTTTAGGGAAACTTACTGTTTCTAAATCTGATATCAATTTAGCTAACTTCATACATAGCCTTCTCCTTTTTGAAATAATTTGAGGTAATTTCTTCAATTGTACTAAGCCGACAGCTGCCTGTAATTCTGTTAACCTATAGTTTAATACAGGGTAATCTATATCAAATCTTATAGTTGCCCAAGGCGAGTATCTACTTCTAGAGAAAATCATTACATTCTGGTAATAATTTTCATTATTAGTGATTATGGCTCCTCCTTCTCCACCAGTGGTTATATGCTTACCAGCCATTAGACTAAAGCTACCCATGTCTCCTATCGTACCCACATATTTTCCCTTATAAGTAGCGCCGTGAGCTTGAGCACAATCCTCAATAATAGTAAGCTCATGTTTTTCAGCTATTTCCATTATTGGATCCATGTCACAGGGAGCACCCCATAGATGTACAGGAATTATTACTCTAGTTTTATCAGTAATTTTTTCTTCTATAGATTCAGGAGTAATATTCATTGTTTCTGGATCAACATCGGCGAATACTGGAATAAGATTCTGATAAATTATAGGTGTAATAGTGCCTACATCAGTAATAGGAGAAGTTATAACCTCATACCCTGGATTTAATCTTAAACTTGCTAGAGCGGTATGTATTGCAGCTGTACCAGAACTTACGGCTACAGCATATTTCACGTTAAAAAATTCTGCAAATTCTCTTTCAAACCTTATACATTCCCTACCTCCTCTACGCCAAAGTGATCCAGTACCTTCAATAGCGTTTTTCATTACATTTATCACTGCTTTCAATTCTTTTTCATCAAATTGCGATCTTCTAGGCCAAGGCTCTTTTCTTATTGGTGGGCCTCCTTCTATTGCTAATTTTTCGACCATTTAAAACACTTGTTAAACTACTTTAAATTGTATAAAAAGGTTAT
The DNA here is from genome assembly GCA_021163245.1 of Thermoproteales archaeon. Lineage (GTDB taxonomy): Archaea > Thermoproteota > Thermoprotei > Thermofilales > Thermofilaceae > JAGGXB01. Next base: position 667 of record JAGGXB010000075.1, on the reverse strand, counting down.
TTATATCTCTAAGAAAAAGATATGTTACAAGGGCATAACATATTATTAATTAAAATATTATTTTTAATGAGGTATTAAAATTGGCATATATTTATGAAAAGTTATTGATAGGATATTGTGGATTATATTGTAGAACATGTGATTATTATACTGGTAACTTAGCAAAAAAGGCAAAGGATTTTCTTGAAATATTAACGTAGCATGATGAGCTTGAAGAAATATTTACAAATGAAAAAGTGTGTAACTATAAGGAATTTATTAAAGGTATAAATTTTTTAGCGAAGTTGGGGAAATGCTTAGGATATAGAGCTGGAGATGGATGGAGTGAATGTCCAGTTAGGATATGTGCTTTAGAGAAAAATGTAGATTACTGTTTTAACTGTAGTGAATATCCATGTGAGCTGATAAACAAATTTAGATGGATGAGAAAATATTCTGATGACTTAAAGGCTAAAGGTTACAAGGAATATATCAAGGAAAAACTTAGTGAAATATAAAATTCTTAAAAGTTTTTAATGTAACATTTGTTTGAGAAGTATTGTTTAGACTTAAAACTGCTATACAACTTTTATAAAAACTGAGAATTTAAACTTGTGGTATTCTTGGATTCTGAAAAGATACTGATGTCTATATCTTTTTCTTTCATCTATTTCAAAGAGTATTCAAT
>JAGGXB010000008.1 GCA_021163245.1 Thermoproteales archaeon | reverse complement strand
GATAATAATATTTAACTTAGTAGTTTAATTATAAAGAGAGAGATAATGATTAATGTAAGGAATAAACTAGGAAAAAATCTAGACATATTTTTATCCATTATAATTATAGTAGCAGTGGTTCTAATCACTATATATGTTACTTTTTCAAAACAGCAGATGATAGCATTATATATTCTGGATAGCAATAGGAAAACAATCAATTATCCTCAGGTAATTGTACTTAATAAGAATAATACAATTTTATTTTATATAGGAATGGAGAATAGGTTTTGGAGCAGCAAAGATGTTATTTTGAAAATAATAATTTCTAATAATGGCTATAAGAAGAACATTACATTATTCCAGCAAAAATATCATATGAGAAGTAATGAAAAAATATTGCTATATTTTAACATTACTTTAGCGGATATGTCTTTAATGAATAATGAGATATTTATTCCGTATGTGTTGGTAAATGGCAGTATGCACAGCTTAAACTTTTACTTAAAACAGGGTTCCTTAATAATGATTAGTGCTAAACTTTTTGATGCAGAAAATAATTTTCTAGGACAATGGGTCAGTATTCGGATAAGAGTAAAAAATAAGTTGATTTAATGATACCTAGGGTTTCTTCAGAATATTCGTTTGAAGACATTAAAGATGTTTTATGGTCTATAATGAAGCCTTATCAGGATTTGACACGATCATTAAAGTTTGTTTTTAGGAAAAAGCTTGGTTTTAATGATGTTTTCTTTTTTGGATCAGGGACAGAAGCTCTATATACTGCTTTAAAAGGGTTAAATATCAAAGGAAAAGATATCATATTACCAGGATATACTTGTGGGGCTGTTATTAAGTCTGTTCTATTGACGGGAGGTAAACCTATTCTGGTAGATGTAGATATTAATACATTTGGTTTAGATCCTTCTAAGGTAAATAAGGCTATAACAAGAAATACTAAGGCTATGATTGTTGTTTATCCTTTTGGAAATCCTTTGAACATAGATATTTTTAAAGAAATAGCTGTAGAAAATAATATATTTTTCATAGAAGATATTGCACAATCTTTGGGGGCTAAATATAGAGGGGACTATGTCGGGAAATTCGGAGATATTGCGGTGTTGAGTTTTGGATCGGGTAAAGGAATTAGTAGTGGTGGAGGTGGAGCATTAGTGGTTAATAACAGAGATCTTATAGATAAGGTAAATATGATCGAGATAACTTCCAAAAAAGGCATCATGAACGATATATCTGTTTTGATAAAGATTTTAGCTATGTATATTTTTTCAAATAAAAGATACTATAGATTAGTTAGCAGCTATGTTGAAAAATATACTATAAGTGAAGATGGGAAACTTCTAGATGTTATAATTAAATTAATAAATGATGAGAAAAGAGATACATGTTTAAAAACGCACAATATTTCGAAATTATCTTTTCCAGTTCTTATATCACAGCTCAAAAGACTTGAGCAAATAATTGATAAAAGGCATAAAAATGCTGGGCTTTTGAAATCGTTGATAGATGATAGAGATATTATTTTACAGGAATCTCCTAATGATGGATTACATGCATATTCTAGGTTTTGTGTTGTTTTAAAGAAATATGATAATGAGTTTATTAAGGCAAGCCTAAGAAAAAAGGGCATTGATTCAGAGATAATGTATGGTTATATTGAAAAAATATTTAATGTTCTGAAGATAGAAGAAGAAATGGAGAATTCTCTAAGGATAGCTAGAAATAATTTATGCTTACCCATACATAGTAAACTGGATGAAGATGATATAGAATATATTGCATCCGCATTTAACCAGATAGTACATTCTCATAAACTTTGATTATTCTTTCGGTTATACTGCTCCATGAAAAAACGTCTTTTATCAAGTTTGTTCCTTTTTTAATCATTTTTTCTGAAGAACTATTATACAAAACATTTTCTATGGTTTCTGCCATTTTCCTAGTATCTTTTATTGGAACTAAATATACTGAGTCTTTGAAGTATTCATGTATTTCAGGTATGTCGAAGGCAATTACAGGCTTGTTAAATAGCATTGCTTCAAGGATAACGGTCGGCACGCCCTCCACTAGTGAAGGTAAGACAAATACGTCAGAGATTTTAAATAGTGCCGTTAAATCTGTTTTCGGAATTCTTCCAAGAAAAGCTATCTTTTCTTGAAAATTATGCTTGTTTACTAGTGATTCACAATCCTTCCTATATTTTCCGTCACCAACAACTAGAAGTTTTAAGTTATTCTTTCTTTCTCTAATTTGTGAGATTGCATCGATCAAAAAGTTTAATCCCTTGCGTTTTATTATCGAGCCGACGTATAGAATTATTTTCTTGTTTCTTAGCTTGTATTTGTCGATTACAAAATCAACATCAATGTCTCTTTTATAATCTTCTGGAGATATTGCGTTTGGTATAACGTCTATCTTCTCTCGACTTACATTAAGTTGTTCAATAAACTTTGCATCTGAAAATGATAATGCTATTATTCTGTCAGCTCTCCTTAAAGTCCATTTTCCAAGACTTCGATTGTACATTTTTATCATTATATTCTCAAAAATATTCTCTGGGTAAAAAAGTCCATGTGAATGGACTATAACTGGTTTATTAAACTTGGATTTATTCAATGTTACGATGTTTGTTAGAAATGCATGTTCATCATGCGCATGAACTATGTCGAATTTTTTATCTTTCATTGTTTTAAGAACATTAAAAAATGAAATAGGATTCCTCATGGCTGTTAAAGTAGGCTTTATTCTCTCAACTCTATATTCTGTTACTAGATTAGATTTTGAGGGTATAGCATAAGTTAATACTTCGATATCTATTCCTTTTTCGTAAAGAAGATTTGAAAGCCTATATACGAAGAGTTCCATACCTCCGATATGCGGTAGAAAATAAGGGGTTACCATCAGAACTTTCATAAAGCTATTCCTCCAATAGTTCTATTTCCTATTTTTTCTATGATTTTGATGGGTAGTTTCCTCCATATCTTTGAAAGAAATATGAATTTTCTATCATATGGATCAATTTTTTTATATTGTTTGTTTTCAGAGAAAATAAAATGATATATATCTTGTTCATAGCCTCCCCATCTTTTCTTAAAGAAATGTATACCAGTCTCTTCTCGTGTTCTACCAAAGTCAAATATACGAAATCCATTGCTAGATAGTTTGGTTATAGAGTCCCATATAAGCAGATAGGATGCATTTAAATTTCTATATTTATGAAGAGATATGCTTTGCCATAAATTCGCCCATTTTTCTCCAAGAAATATTATTAAACCGGCAACAGGCTTATCCTCTTTTAAGGCTATATTTATCACAACGTTCTTTCTCAGGTTTTTAAACAATGAAGTAAAGAAATTGTATGAGTGAGGTGGACTGCCTATTTCTTTTGACTCCTTTAGATATAAATTATAGTATGTTTTAAGATCTTGTATTGTTTCTATCTCTTTTATCTTAACTTTCCTTTTAATTGAGGCACGGATAGAGTTTCGTATTTTTTTATTCATTTTTCTCCAAATAGTTTCTTCGTCATGATCGATATCTAATAAGAAAGTCTTATATCGAACTCCAAGGAAAAAGTTATTTTCGCTAAGATTATCGATAATGGATTTTTTCCATTGTGGCACCCTTACCTCAACATATTTTGCTTTTGTTTGACTTGTTATTTTCCTCAGATCATCCAAATCTAAATTGTTTATTTTTCCATAGTCGCTAAAAGGAAGAGAGATTAGCCTATTTCCGAAGAGTGTGCTTTTTACATGGAGGAGATATGTTTGATTAAGATTATATAAAGTATAATGATAGGTTTCAACTAGATGATTAATCCATCTGTCTTTTTCAAAGAAGGTTTCTAATTTATTATTCATATTTCACACTTATTTGATTCAATATAGCTTATAGCAGTGTCGAATGAGAAATTTTTAAGCATTCTCTCTAATCTAGCTAATGTTTTCCCGTTATTGTATGTAAAGAGTATTTTTTTATAGAAAGGTAGATTAAGTGAAGGAGTATATGCATCGATTTCTCTAGGATGAAGATATATAACGCCTGGATAACCTTTCTTATTATATTTTTTTAATGCTCTATGTATTAGAAATTCGGGAAGAAACCTTAGGTATATTCCTCCTGCAGTTGGAATTTTTAAACCTAATAAACTATATGTTAACAGAGGAAGTTCTATTAATCCATTTCTATGCTTTACAGATACATTAGATTCGTTTATATAGTAGGGATATATGGGGGCGTTGGGAGTTCCATAAACAGGATTATATATTGGAAAAATACTTGAGTCATAGATATATTTCTCATCTCTAAGTGTTTTGATCGCCCACGATGTTTTTTTGTTCAGAGAGAATACAGGAGCTCTAAACCCAGATATTATAGTATTAAATTTTCTTTTCATTAACTTTTTAAAAGATACTAATTCTGATCTGAATGAATCTATGTTATGGTCCCATAAAGGTGTATGGTTCCATGTATGAAAGGCTATCTCATGTCCTTCTTTGATGATCTTTTTTATGAGGCTAGGATAATTCTCAACGATCTCGCCTAATACAAAAAATGTTGCATTTGTATTATATGAACTTAAAACTTCGAGTATCTTTTCTGTATTTTCTAATATTCTTTCAGGCACGTTTTGATCTGTTTGAAGATAATGGATGTGTCTCCAATCCTCAAGATCTATTGACAATATATTATTTACTTTCTCCAATATTTTTCCCTCTAATATAATTCAGAAGAAATGTATAGGTGTATGGGATTAATGTTACTATGCAAGCTATCAATATAAAGATTTGGTATGGTAGAGGTATCTTTAATGTATCCATTATGTAACCTGATAATATAATTGTTGAAATACTTATAGCTGAGCTATAGATGTATTCTTCGTATCCAAATCTTTTAATCTTAAATATGTTTATTAAAACAGAGTACCCAGGGATAAAAACTAAGGAAGGTACTGCAAACATTAATTTGATTACTGTCCATGGAAGAGAAGATAAAGTTGTATATGCTAGTAAAAGAGATTCAACTGGAATTAATATAACTACTATGTCTTTGAATGAAATATTCATACTTTTAAAACTAACACAACATTTTTATATTTTTGCTTATTAAAATGATAGAAATGAGTTGTATTAAATGGAAATTGTATTCTTTTTACTTGATGGTTGTAGACCAGACAAGTTATTAAAGGCAAATACCCCTAACATGGACATGTTAATGGATAAAGGCGTTTATTCGACTAGCTGTAGAACTGTTTATCCATCTCTGACAGCAGCGGGACATATGTCTATTCTTACAGGATGTTATCCTGAGAAAACTGGTATAATCTCACATTTCTATTGGGATTATGATAGTAATCGATTCTATGAAATCTTCAGCGATAATTACTGCCAAGCTAAAACTATTTTCGAAATATTAGACGAATTTGGTTATTCTGGAGGTGTATATGGAGCATATTTTAGAAGAGGTGCTAAAGATACACTGTTTAAAAAACTCTTAAAAAAGCTAGCTAATTTTACTTCCGAAAAACTAAATTTTATCATGGGGTTCTTAGTCAGGCATCCTTCTCTCTACAAAATTTTGAGATCGAGAGTAGTGGGAGGTTTTGAAGAATTCAATAAAGATTTTGATAATAGGAAGCATCAATTTTACTATGTAATGTTTAATGATGTTGATAAAACAGGTCATAAGTATGGTTCTGACTCAAAAGAATATATCGATGTAATCGAGGAAATGGATAGGAAAATAGGATCTTTTCTTTCAAAAATAGAAAAAGAAAATAGAGATGTTTATATAGTTATTATGGCGGATCATGGACATATACCTATTAGGACAAAGATTACACTAGATACCTTAGACTTATCAGATGCCGGATATGAAATGGTTGAAAAAGAAATTGTATCTGCTGCAGGGCTCATTCATTATAGGAACAGTAAGGGAAAATATATTCATGGAGCTATTGTTTCACGTCATATACAGTTCTGGTTTGATAATAAGAATGATGTAAGTAAGGTTGCTAATGTTTTAAAGAAAAGGAAAGAGTTCTTTGATATAAGAGAAAAAGAAGAATTGAAAAAATACAGATTGATTAATGAGAGAACAGGAGACTTAGCCTTTTCGGTTTCTGACCATTTTGGATTTGATTTCCTTCCTATTGGTGAAAGAGGAGACCACGGTGGTTTAACCTATGAAGAAATGCATGTACCACTAATAGTATGGAGCAATAAGAATAATATAAAGCATAAAAAAATCTATGATTGTCATGTTACAGATATAACGCCGACAATTTTAGATATACTGAACATCGATTATCAGGGTCTTGATGGATCAACGCTGTTAGGCTAATAAAGAAGAATATAACGATAAATATTTTTTAGAAATATTATCCCAGCTATAATTTATTTCTACTGTTTTTCTAGCATTAAAACCTATTCTTTTTGCTTCATTTTCATTATCTAACAAATAGAGAATTTTTTCGGCTAATTCATCTACTGATCCCGGTGATACTAAGAAGCCATTATCATCATTAGTGATTATGTTGTTTATATCACCTACTCTTGTTGCTATAACTGGTTTCCCTAAGGCCATGTTCTCAAGCAAACTTAGAGGTATGGACATTAATGCAAAGGCATCTAGGTATGGGAATACGCTTATATCAGAAGCTGCATAAACATTCTCGATTTCTTTATATCTTCCTAAAATAGTAAAATGTTTTTGAAGATCCATTTCCTTTAACAAACCTTTAATCTTTAGAAGCCTTCTTTTCTCATATTCGTATGTCCCCTTTGAAAATAAGAAGAATTTAACATTCTTTTTTTGTTTTATAATTCTCTTAGCTACTAGAATAAAGTTTTCTGAACCTTTCCAAGGGGTAATATCTCCTACCATGAAAATAAGCTTTTTATTCTCCACATGATTCTTCTTTTTAAAATATTCACCTGTTAAAGAAGGGTTAAATCTGTTAACATCAACTCCCAAAGGAATTATAGATGATTTTTCCTTGACTTTTCCGGGAAGTGTATCATATATCCCCTTTGTTAAACATATAACTTTATTTACCGATTTAGACAAGATTTTGGCTGTAAATCCACTTTTAGCAATAGATAGGAAGTATTTCATAAAAATATTATATTCAAGATTCTTGGATGTTGTATTTAGTTTCGAGTAAAGAGTAAATATTTTCGAAGCATCAGAAAATTTTTCTGCAATACCTATCAAAGGATAGCTACTATGTCCATGAACTATATCGATTTTGTATCTATTTGTAATCTTTCTTATTTCTCTGAACGATTTTATAAAAAAGCTGAGACTACCTTCGTTATAAGAGTTTGATCTAGCAACAGGTATTTTTATGAAATTAATTCCTTTGATATTATTGATTTTTTTATCCTTTAGTAACCCTTTTGTGAGTATATAGACTGTATTGTTTTCCCTTTTTAAATTTTTAGCCAAATTCCAGACACTGTTCCTTATTCCCTCTATCCATGGAGGATTTATATTTAAGCCATAAAGAAGTATCTTCACTTAGTTATCAACTTCTTCCCCGTATTCTGATGTATCATAAAGCTTTAGGTTCTTTTGAATAATTTTTACTGCTGTTCTTCCAATAGCGAATAATATTAGTGTCGAAACAGCTAATAGCAAGCCGATAAAGAGAGCTGTAACCCCAAATAGAGCTATTTCAATACTGAAATATCTTGTGCTGTTAAATATATCCAGTAGCTTGAGAAATAATCCAACGCTAGTTAACAAAAATAGTATCGCTGGTATGCCGAGAAAATACATAGGTTTATCCTCTGTTATATATATTAAAATACTCGTTATAACTGACAATGTATGTCTTATAGGGTTTAGGGTAGATGTATCCAACCCCTCATACTGACATGAGATAGGGACTTCGACTATACCAATATTCTTCTTGGCTAATTCCATCAAAACCTGTGAATCTACACCGATATTATCTGATTTAATTTCTAAATTACCTAAAACTTTACTTGAATAAGCTCTAAAACCGCTCTGCGTATCTGTTACATTATCTCTAATTCTACTTCTGTTAAAAGATGTAAAGAAGTTGAGAATTTTATTTCCAATTTTTCTATAAGATGGCATATCCATATTATCTGTTTGTTCTATAAATCTTGAGCCTATAGTGACATCTGCTTCTCCATCAACTATCGGTTTTATTAATTTAGAAATCTCACTTGGATCATGTTGTCCATCTGTATCAATTGTAACTATAATATCTGCTTTTCTCTTCAGAGCTTCATTAAAACCCGTTCTTAAAGCCGCTCCTTTACCTAGATTTGTATTATGTTGAATAACTATAGCTCCACACTTTTTAGCTATTTCAGCGGTAGAATCGGTTGAGCCATCATCGATAATAATTACAGCATCTGCATATTTTTCACATTCAAAAATAACCCAACAAATAGTCTTTTCTTCATTTAAAGCTGGAGCAACAACAATAACCTTATTATTAAAACCAATCAATATAATTCTCAACTTTGTTTGTTTATCTAAATAAAATATAGAGATCTGTTTTTAAATCTTTCTAAGCATTTTTGTAATGTTCAAATACCATGAATACAAATAACGTTACTAAAACTAAAGACAGTAAAGTTATTATGGTATAGAGCATTTTCTGGTTACTTAATAGTTTCTCCCGTTCTATCTCTAGATCAGCTACCTTATTTTCTAAATCTTTGTATTTTGTTTTAAGTTCCTTATACTCGGCAACTAACTTTTTATATGCACTTTCATAGAATCCAATATTGGTAGGGATACTAAGTTTTGTATTATTGATTACTGTTACTGTACTATTCTTAACGTTTCTTCCCCAATAGAATACATTCACAAGATATTTACCTGCTGGTATGTTTCTGAAATAGGCTGTACCATTTATATCCGTATATCCTGTGAAATTAGCTATTGTTGAGTTCTCCCATCTTAAAAAGATCATCGCATTTGAAACAGGATTGCCCTCAAAGTCAAAAATTTTTATTGTAAGATTCCTTTTTATTAAAGCGATACCAATTCTTAGCTTGTCGGCACTGCTTTCTATTATGTAATCAAACACTAAGTGGTTAGATATATTATATTTATTAGATGACACCAGTCTACCATCAGAAACATAAAGTGTTATTTCATCATTGTCTCTAAATGTCTCATATATCTCTTTGCTTAAATAGATCCTTATATGCGTGCTTGAACCCACCAATATCTCTGCGTTCAATGTCAAAGTTGAGTTTATGAACTTATAAGATATTATTGAAGAATTAGAATATAATATTAAAGACATATTTCCTTTATGTCCTATTTTAAATTGTTTCTTTTCCTTAAACACATCTATTGTTAGATTTACAGATGAACCTTCATAGAGTTGAGTGCCATTCCATTCTATTCTTATGATGTAGACCCCTGTCTTTTCTGGTTTCCATATAAACATAAAATTTCCTTGATCGTTAGTTTTTGTAGTATTTGTATAAATTATCGAGCCACTTTGCTTTTTAACAATTATTTTTAATATTTGATTATCTATATTAGGGTAAAGTGTCCCGTTTATACGTATTTTTTCTTCAAGTGTGTATATTTTTCTTTTCTGTATAATGTTTATCGAACTTTTTATTTTTCCAATATAGAATGTAGTTGTACTGCTGTATCCTTGATATGCTTCATTTCCCTTCCAAACGATAAAGATTTTCCATAGGCCTGTTTCATTTACAGTAAAGGAATAAGTGAATGAACCATTATTCGTTGTTCTAACATTTTTTTGTAGTTTATTGTTATTAGGCGAATAAATGATAATTTCAATATTTTGATTTGATAGGGATGGAATAATTTTTCCTAGGATTTTCACTTTTTCTAAAGCACTTATGTTCGTAGGCGAAATATTCACTATAAGATTACTTTTCATTTTTATTACATTGATCTTAATTGTTTCGCTTTCTGTTGGTGAGTAATTATTATTGCCAAGCCATACTGTTTTTATAGACCAAGTACCGATAATGTTAGGTTCAAATACATAGGAATATTTACCATTCTCGACATCAACAGAGTATTTAGAAAGCCTTTGGTTCGGATCCCTTATATACAGGTATATTTTAGTGTTTTTCACCAGTGATATAGAGCCACTAATCCTTACCTTTTCTCCTATTTTTAGAGTGGTGACATTAGAATAAATAGTTAAAGAAGCCTTTGGACTAGTTACCTTAAAATTAATTGTCTTACTAGATGCTTCAAAGTATTTACTGTTACCTTTCCATTTAACGTAAACTTTGTAGTCTCCCGTGCTAGATGGCTTTAATGTGTATACATACTTGCCTTCTGTATTTGTATATGCGTTCCCAATATTTTTCCATGAACCTTGAGAGTAAAGCATTACATCTATCTGTTCATTTTTTAAAGATGGAGTAAGCTTACCAGATATTGTAATCTTGTCTCCAATAACAATAGTACTAGGATATATACTTATTGAAATTGATGATTTTTCCTTTATATAGAAATTCTTTGTTTGAGTAGTGCCTAGGCAAGATATTATTATTGATGCTTTTCCAAGTGAGCTAGCTGTCTTTATAATGAAACTGAAAGTGTAGCTGCCCTCATTGCCTGTTTGTCCCTGTCCCAGATCTATTCGTCTACCTTCAGAATCCTTTGCTTCCCAAATGAACGATACCGGATATGATTCTGCTCCTAGTATACTTCCTTTAACAATAACTTTTTCTCCTCGTAAATATGAATCTTTCTGTAGTGAAATGTTTATTGAAACACCTAACGAGTTATTCACGGAAAACGTCGTGAAGATTATTAAAAATAATGCAATAACTAACATTTTTTTCATTATTGTTTCACCTCGAACGTAATTTCTTTAGGTTGTGATAAGGGATATCCTCCCTTGTAGGGCCAGTTACTCCATATGTATATTGTTGCTTTATATGTTCCATACGTATTTCCTATGGGTACTATGCCTACAATAAATACAAGCTTCTCTCCTTGATTTATCTGTGATAATATAGAGCCGTATGCAATTAGTTCTCCTTTGGGATTAGCCACTTTGACGATTCCAATAAATTTTGCTGAGCTATTGGATAATGAACTTGCATCTATGGTAACTCGGACAAGTACCAGTTCATAGAGCTTAAATGTAGTAGATTTTTCTTCGTTTTCTTTTAATGTCTCTACCTTGTCAATAGTTATAGGATAAATTGTTTTAGTGGATTGACTAGAAGTTTTTTTTACATAAATAATCTTTACTTCTGTTTTTTCACTAGTTACATTTAGTTTTAATTTGTTTTCCTGGATAATAGTCCCGTTTATTTCCCATCCCTTAAACTCATAAGTATTATTGTTCTGGGAATATGTTTGTGGAGCATACAATGTAACGGTAAAGGGTTCATTTTTACTGAGTTTAAAGGGAGTTGTTTTTACTGTTGTTATATCTCCGCTACAGTTTATCTCAATGTTTTGGATTGGTTCACTTATGACTCTTAGGACAAAGTCTTTAAGTTGTTCATATATGGCTGAAACAATTGAATGTGGCTTTTCATTTGTTATCTGTATTGATAAGGGATTATCAGTAGCTACAGTATCATTGAGCTGCCAACCAGTAAAGCGATATGTGTATTTTGATGAATTAACAGTGTCAGGTGCAGTTAGTTTAACTGAGAAAGGTTTTTGAGAATTTATATAAAAAGGAGTCATAGAAATGCCTTCCAAGTCTCCCTCATATTTAATTGTAACATTTGGTATATTGCTATTTACAGAAAGCATGAAGATCTCACTCTTTGAACCATAAATCGTTATTGGTTTAACGCTGTTTGTTCTTATGAACCATAAGCCTGTACTCTTGTTATAGAATACACCATTATCACTTTTCATAAGTTCATCAATGCTACTTAATTTGCTTAATATCTGTTGAGTATCTAATATACGCCAAGCAACGTTTTCATCAGACCAATAAACCACCGTCAATGTATCACTATCTTCAGGATTAATCTTGACATAGAAATTATCATTATCAAAATATGAGTCAATTGCCTTGCTTTCAGACCATACAAGAGAAGGTTTATCCCTAGGTATAATTGCGAATATTTTACTCTTATAACTATCTATTTGAACTTTAGATGCATTTGGAACTATGTTCCAATTAGAAACATCAACTATCAAATAATTTGGCATATTATATATTAATACAGGAACTTTTCTAGCCGATGAACCCCATGAATTGACTAGTAGAGCATAATAAACATCATTTTTCTTCCAGACAAAAGTCCGTCCCACATTATAAACTCTTGGTTCATTTAATTTGTTTGAAAGATATAGTGTTAGTCTCGTCCAATATTCTTCGTAGGTCGATAAATTACCCTCGATAGGTTCATACCAAGGTTCCATAGTATAGCTTATTCCTAATACTATTCCTTTTCCATATTTATGCTCGTGAAGAAGACTTAAGTTGTACTTTAGTGCAGTACTGTATTGGACGACTATATAGTTGTTACCCGTATCTTCATAGCTCCAAGATTTACCCCATGTACCCTCATATCTAAACCCTAGATCATTTTCGATACCATAGGTAATTTCATGTGAGTTAGCGTAAACTGGCCAAACATCCCTTGGTCGAGGTTCGATGCCTTCTTTCGAGTTTACTAATTCTTCGATGATCATAGAAATTTTGTCTGCATTAACTGCTTTTTTAACGATAATTTGTTTATAGAATGTGGTAGAGATAGCCAATCTTCCTCCATTGTTAACCCAGCCCTTTAAAGCTTCAAAGGCTTTTAAACCGTCAATATTGATGAAGGGTGTGCTTGAGCTTGGTACACCATTATAAGTTTGTCCAATATATACGCCTAGATTATCTTTTGGAATACCTAAGTATAAGAGATATTGCATGTCTAAAGGATATACATACGTTTGACCTAGGTCTACCCATATATTTTCGGCATATCTATTTTTGTATGAGAGATAATATACGCCTGAGATGACATACTTTTTGGCTTTCATCCCAATTATTTTTTTAACATCTTTAAACAATGTATGCCAGTAGTTGCTAACTTCTTTTATGGCAGAATACCACTCGCTTTTTATATTATAGTTATTTGTCTGTGTCCACCATAGAAGCATTGCTCCCTTGGGATTAAAAGCCAAACCATAGTTTGCAGATCTCTTAAACATAAGAAAGTCATCGGCTGTTTTATCAGGGTATACAAGGAATGTAGACATAGTTCCAAGCGATATATTTGAAGGGGACCAACCAGTATCAGCCCATGACGTAGCATATTTATGAACGTTTCCAGCTTCTTTAGGATCTTCGTTAACCTCGATGAAATCTAGGTTTTCGATAATGTAACGTACTCCTCTTTTAAGATCGCTGGAGCTTACTCCCCAAATTAAACCATAGCTATGTGTTAGATCAGCCTTAGCCTTCGAGTATTTTTTTAAAACAATATATCTTTCATATTCCAGAACGTACTGTGCCTTTGAAGATGTATTCCAGACAGGTAGCCACCACGTGTTACACCAATTATCAAAGTTGAAATCAATGTTGTATTTTTCTTCAACAAATTTTATGAACTCTGGATGTGATGGCAAACTTTGAAATCCGCCATTATCTTGCCATACTCCATCTAATACATCACTGAAGTTAGATAGGAAATAGTTCCATGACTTAAGATATATATTAACTGTATCATCAAAGAAGAAGCTCAGGAACCCTTCCTTAAACTCTAAAACATATAAATTATAGACAATCTTTTTACCTATATGCGTATTATAAATTTTTAAATATTCTCCCGTAGCGTTCACAAAAAGGGCATAATTCTGCCCGTGTTTAAGCCTGTACTCGGATCCACTTTCAAAATCTGGAGGATCAACATTTACATTACTTAATGCAAGATGAGTATCGTTATACAACCATGTAAAATCACTAGACGAATAATAACTATACACAGAATATTTTCCATACATTGGTCCTATTCTTATTATTAACGTATGATTAGACAGATATGAGTAGGGTAGATTTATGCTAGAAGTATTTATAAAAACTCTTTTTATAGTTACAAGTTGTTTTTCTGGATGTTTTTTTGCGTGATCCATTACCCAAGGATTATTTTCAGGTCCATATCCGCCATGATGATCCCATTCTGTCATAACAAGGAATCCAGCATTCTTGTATTGTTCCAGTATACTACGTGCTTCATCTATATTCTTCCACCAGAACCATTCACCACCGAAGCTGACAATAACTCCATCTATGTTTAGCTCCTTTAGTATAGGTATCCAATAGGATGGCTGATAATTGATGTTTTGATATTTATTTGTTGGAACAGTAATCCAGATTGTTCCAGTCTTTTTTATGTCAAAAGGTATTTTAACATCTAGATTAATATTTTGCGGCTGATAATTGGCTATTAAAAATAATGCTGACGTCGAAATGATGATTAATAATAGTAATAACGAATACCTTTTTTCTTTTTTCTTTTTTGTATATTGGTCATCTCTTTTCATTGTAGAGACATATACACTATTTTGTTATATTAGCTTTTTTCTCGACATATTACGGAAAACGCTAGAACAGAAGTCGAAGAACTCAGATACTAAATCTATTTTCTCCTTATTTTTATTTTTGGCAACGTAATTTCTAAAATTTTTGTTGATGATTAAATAGTTTTTAATTCACTTTTTATAAAAATTATTTTTTGTAAAAGATCAAATATCTTACGTATTATTCTAGGCGATGATTTCCTTATGAATGATAATTCTTCAAGTGTTATAATTTTACTCAGGAATGCCATATTAATATAAATAATAATAAGAGGAATATATGATATGAGAGCGATATAGAATCCTAGAGAGTATTTTAAAAGGTATATAAGTAAAGCTATAGGGATACTTATGGCCAAGGATTTACCCATGGACTTAAAGTCTATCTTCATAGTGTTATCTGCACTACTTTTCCTATAGAAATATGTCCAAAAAGGGATTATTGCAAAAACTGATGCAAGAATAAAACCTGTATAGCCTAGCTCCGGTATTAGAAATACTGAAGACACTATATAAAGCAATCTGCTAGTTAAAGCTTCTTTTGTAGGTAATATAGGTCTCTTAATTGCTATTTCAGATCTTATCCATGTGGAATAGCTTGGGATATGTACGGCAGAGATTATTAACAATGGTATTAGAACAAGTGATGATTCTATGTATTGTATTCCAGCATAGAAGGTTATAAAGTCGAGTGCTATAGGAATAAACAATATAAATATCGGTATATAGATGAAGAACGAGATCTTTGTGATTTTAAAAGTTGTGTAAGAGATGCCTTCTTTGTCATGTGACGCATATACTTCCGAGAGATAAGGTAAAAAAACCGTTGATATCATATATATCGTATTATTAATCATGCCGATGACAGATTTTGCTAATCCAACAATGCTTAGAAAAGAAAGAGTTGTTATAACAGGGAATATCATATTGTCGGACCATATTGATAGAATTCTTGCAATATTCATAGAAAACAGAGATAATCCAAATTTAGTTAGACTGGTAACTTCACTTTTTAGTTTTCCTGAACTTATTTCTATTTTCTTTATGGGATCAATATAGATTTTCCTTTTATATATTAGGACTCCTATAGATGTAACGATGTATGCAAATGTTGAAAATACAATTACTACAGTCCAGTAATAATAATCTAAATGTTGTAAAATAAAGAAAGTTAGCAGTGTTCTATTGATTAGAATAAATACTGTATTTATCAGGGTTACAGATCCGAAGTCTTGGAAGCCTGACATGTATCCTAGGAATACATAAGTTATTGCGTTTAAGGGAACTGCTAAAGATAAAATTTTGATAAGATTTGATAGGCTTGGATCATTTAAAAGAAACGAGGAAATATTCTGCGAAAAAACAATGAATGAAAACATGACAAGTGATGTGAAAATCGATGATAACAATAATGTGGCAATGATGCTTGTTTTTATTTTTAGATAATCCTTTTTGCTTTTATAAAATGCTATTTGCCTTACCAGTGCTGTATCTATTGAGATAAGGCTTAGAGTAGTGCCGATGTCTAATAGAAAAGAAAATTGCAATAATATTCCATAATCTTTAGGTATTAAGGAATGTGTTATCAAGCTAGTAGTAATGAATGTGATGGAATAATAAAGAATACGGCCTAATATTACCCATAGACTTCCAGAAATCAGAGAATTGATAGTATGAGTCTTAAATATATCTGCT